>CASEWY010000174.1 GCA_949291625.1 uncultured Bacillota bacterium | reverse complement strand
TTATAAGAATCTTGAATTTCATAATAATATATTATTTCATTATATTTATAATTATTTAACAAATTATATAATTGATCAACCGTAATATAATCACGAGTAGCCTCTACCATCTGTACGATATTTTCTGGTTTTTCTTGCCATAATAAATTACTTAATTGCTTATATTCACTAGCATGATAAATATTAAAACCATCACAATCTATAAAAGAAATAAATACATTAGGAGCTATGCTATATTCGATAATATATTCAATTTCTTCATCTGTTAAATGTTCATCTATAATTTTTCTAGATTCTTCATCTTGATATGGATAACGCGATAAACGATCATATTTAATATTCATAATACCTATACATACTATAGCTATTACTAGTAAGCATGTAACAAAGATATGTTTTTTATTTTTCACTTTAATTACCTCTTGCTAGTATTATACCTCATTGTGTAAAGTATTGAAAATGTTTTTCGCTACTTGTTCAGGTACTACCTCTTTTAATTGTTCTATCGAAGCGTTTTTTATTTGTTTAAAACTCTTAAATTTTTTTAATAATTCCTTTTTTCTTACGCTTCCTACACCTTCTATTTCATCTAGTATTGACGCGCTTTGAGCTTTAGTTCTAAGTTTACGATGATAACTAATCGCAAAGCGATGCACTTCATCTTGCATTCGTGCTAACATAAAGAATAAATTAGAATCATGACGAATATCAATTATTTCATTTTTATCATTAATTAAATTAGCACTATTATGCTTATCATCTTTTACTAAACCACAAACTAACATATTTATATTCAATTGTTCTAATACTTCTTTGGCGGCATTAATCTGCATGATGCCACCATCAACTAAAATACAATCAGGAAAGACACCACCTTCGTTTAAAAGGCGGAAATATCGACGATATATAACTTCTTTCATACTATCAATATCACTTACATACTTACTTAATTTATATAAACGATAGTCTTTTTTTGATGGTAAACCATCTTCAAAAACCACACAAGCACTAACATTGAAAGCTCCTTGAATATGGCTATTATCAAATAGTTCAATACGATGGATATCCTTATTCATCAAAGTAGAAAATTCTTCTACACTAGCTTGTAATAATGAATCTTGATTATTTTGATTCTCAAATTTTAATAATAATTGTTCCTTGGCATTATTTATTGCCATATCGATAATTTTTTGACGATATCCTTTTTGTGGTTGAAATATTTTAACATCTAATACTTCATTTAAAGCTTCAATATCAATTTCTTTTGGTAAAACTAATTCATTACTAAAAGGATGATTTTGATAATATTGCATGACAAAAGAAATAAATTCTTCACTAGCATCACCATATAAAGGTTTAAGTTTAAATTCTTTTCCTAATACAATACCTCTTCTAACAAAAAAACCTTGAATAGAAATATAACCTCTATCGGCATAATATGCAAAAGCATCCATATTAGCTTTATTTTCATTTTCAATATTTTGTTTATCACTAATATGTTCAATAGCGTTTATCATTTCATTATATTCTTGAGCTTTTTCAAAATTTAAAGCTTCACTTTGTTTATACATTTTTGCTTTTAGATCAGCTAATAATTGTTGAGTATTACCATTTAAAAAATCAACAATATCTTTAACCATCTCATCATAAACAGTAGGATCAACATCATATTCACAAGGTCCTAAACATTGACCTAGATGATAATATAAACAAACCTTCTTTGGCATTTTATAACATTTACGCAAAGGATATAATTTATTTAATATTTCTATTGTCTGATGAGCAGCACTAGCATCAGGATATGGTCCAAAATATTTACTCTTACGATCTTTTTTAGCTTCTCTTACTACAGTTAAAGTAGGATAAAGTTCCTTAGTTAATTTAATATAAGGATAACTTTTATCATCAATAAACATGATATTATACTTTGGACGATATTTTTTAATTAAATTTATCTCTAAAACTAAAGCTTCCTTTTCACTTTTACAAATAATAAAATCAAAATCATGAATATTACTAACTAATTTAGTTGTCTTATAATCATGAGAACCAACAAAATATTGATTAACGCGATTATGCAAATTCTTGGCTTTTCCCACATATATTATTTGATCATTTTTATCTTTCATCAAATAACAACCTGGTTCTTTAGTTAAATTACTCAATTTTACTTTTAAAGATTCATTCATAATCATGCTCCATAAAAAGTTACAATCGTAGCACCAGTTGATCCTTCATTATAATTTCCTAAGCGAAATTCTTTGATATCTTTATCTTTAGCTAAGGCTTGATGTACGGCTTTTCTTAAAGCACCTGTTCCATCACCATGTATTATCCTACATGTTTTTAAACCATTCATTTTGGCATCATCCAAATATTTATATAATATATCTAAAGCTTCATCTACCCGCATACCTATTAAATTGCACTCTAAAGGCATACTACGAATAGTTATGTCTCTTTTTTCTGGTTTAATAGTTTTCTTGATAATTTTTTTATTACTTTTTCTTATCTTATTTAGTTTTGATCTTACTTTGATGCCATTTAAATCTAAGATAACATTATTACGATCAATACTTACTACTTTAGCAATTTGATTTGTTTGCTTAATTTCCACAAAATCATTGACTTTGATATTGTCGTCTAGCTCATCATCAGCTTCTTCTTTAATTATATTATCTAACTCTTTTGCTTGTGCCAATACTTCATGAAACTTAACATCAGTTTGTTTATTTCTAATTTGTGCTAAGATGTCATCTGCTTGTTCTTTAACTTCTTCAATATATTTTTTTGCAATATCTTCTGCTTGTTCTTTTGCATTATCTAATTGATATTTTAAATATTCTTCCTTTTTTTCTAATTGGATTTTCAATTCATCATTAGCTTTTATTTTATCTTTTAATTCTTGATTTAATTTTTCTGCTTCATTTAATTGATATTCTAATCTTTCTATTAATGCTTCTTCTTGACTTTGATTTTGTTTACTTAAAAACTTTGCTTCATTTATGATTTGCTTTTTTAAACCATATTTTTGGGCAATTGTTAAAGCATTACTTTGACCTGTAAGGTTTTCTACATATTTATATGTAGGACTCAAAGTATCTTCATCAAATAGTACACTAGCTACCAAAACATCTTTATGACGCTTACCATAAGTTTTTAAACGATTATAATGGGTTGTTGCAACACAAAAACATTTAAGTTGTCTTAAATAGTTTAATACCGCAATCGCTAAAGCCTCACCTTCTCTAGGATCAGTACCACTTCCAATTTCATCTAATAAAATCAACGAGGAATTAGTCGCATGATCTATTATATATGCTAAATTAGAAAGATGAGCACTGAAGGTACTAAGGCTTTGTTCGACACTTTGCATATCACCAATATCAATAAAGACATTATCAAAAAAACCGATATCAGCACATTCTGCACATATTGGCATACCACTATATGTCATCAAAATACTTAAAGCAAAAATCTTTAAAGTAACCGTTTTACCACCAGTATTAGGTCCCGTAATTAATAGCATGGATACATCATCATCGATATGATAATCATTTTTAACTACTTTATTTTTATCAATTAAAGGATGATAAGCTCTTTTTAAAATAATATGCTTATTTTCTGACAGCGAAGCTACACAAGCATCATTTTCTTTTCCCCATCTAGCCTTTGCAAATATAACATCTAATAAAGTAATAGTTTGTAAATTATTATTTAATTCATGATAATTTTGGGCAACTAAATTTGTACAATTAGTCAAGATTCGTAAAATTTCTACTTGTTCTTTATCTAATAAAGCTTGTTTTTTATTATTTAAATCTATCAATTCTTTAGGTTCAACATAAGAAGCCATGCCACTAGCACTTTCCCCATGAATAAAGCCCCCATAAGTATTTTTATCATTAGCTTTAATTAATATGCATACCCGATTATTCCTTGTACTAATTATGCCATCAACTACCGAATTATGATGATTACGTACAAAATTATTAGCCGTTTCCATTATACTTTGATCAATTTGGCCAAGTTGTTGACGAATAATGCGCAATTGATCACTTGCATTATTGGATACCTGTCCATATGCATCAAAACAATTATTTAAAGTTTTAAGAAGTTTATCACAAATAATTAAAGTATCAGTAAGCTCTTTAATACTTTCATAATTGCCTTCAACATTTTTAATATAATTTATAATTTCTCTAGTGCCATTAATACCATCGATAATATCTAAAAAATCCTGAGGTGATAGTATTATTCCTTTATGAGCATTTTCTAAAGCATTAGTTATATCTTTAATGCCATTAAATGGCATAGAATCATATTTATAACAAAGCTCTAAAGCTTCTTTTATTCGTTTGTTATCTCTAATAATAACTAATTTTTCAAAACTAGGTTTGCATGCTAAAAGCTCTTTTTTCCCTAAAGAAAAACTAGCATAAGCACTCATTTGTTTAATAATTAATTGTAATTCCTCATAAAAACTATTCATGATTTTCTCCTTGGGTAAATTCTTCAATTGGTAAATCATCTACTCCCATTTCAATTAACCAATCTTTAATGATTGCTTGATTCTCTTCACTAAAAGTATGCGTATCTAAATAATCTTGAATAGAATTATTAGTAAAATCATTTTGTTTAATAATTTGCATAGTCATTAAATCATAATATTTAAATAAAGTATTACTTACAACTTCTTTATTATTAACAATAATTGGAGAAGCAACAACTAAATAAAAGATAAATAGCCATATTAAACCAATTATACTTCCACTAATAATGCCTAAAACTTTATTAACTTGCTTAATTAAAGGAATTGAACCAATAAATTTCGCAATTGGTCTAAATAATAGAAAAATAATTTTTAAAATTATAATCAATAGAATAAACCAAGCTAAATTATTAATCGTATCATATACTAATAAATCAAATATTTCTTCATTAATCATATACCAGCTATGTGGCCACAAATCAAACATTTCTGCAAAAATTGGTGCTAAAAAATTAGCTATAACAATTGCTACAATTAAACCTAATAAATTTACTATTTGATATAAAAAACCATCCTTAAATCCTCTGATAATATTTATTAATAAAAATATTAAAATTGCAATATCTATTAAAATAAAATAATTTGTATCTATATACATAAAAAATAACCTCTTACTAAATTATGATACTCAAAAAAATTCAAATAAGCAAATTATTATGATAAAATTAAAAACATGAATACGATAACATTAATATTAACAAATGAACAAATAAATAAATTATTAAATGCTTTTAAAGATCAACAAGTAAGCAATAGTAACCCCTATGCTCGCTTCATACTAAAGGTAGAAAATTGCACTATTACTTGCTATACCAATAATAAAGTAGTATTTCAGGGAAAAGATGCAGCAATATATGCTTCACCTTTTAATAATATTATAGATAATAATGAAAATAATGATAATTTTATAAATCAAGCAGGTAGTGATGAAGTTGGCACAGGAGATTATTTTGGACCAGTTGTCGTTGCAGCTTGCATCGTTAAACAAGAAGATCTTAGTTGGTTAAGTCAAGAAAATATTAATGATTCAAAAAAGATTACTGATGAGCAAATTCTTAAAATTGGTAATAAACTTATTAAAAAACTACCTAATACCATATTAATAGTTGATAATGAAAAATATAATAAAATTCATCAAACTAATAATTTAAATGAAATTAAAGCAAAACTTCATAATCAAGCATATATCAATTTAAATAAAAAATATAAACTACCTCAATTAAAAATTATAGATCAATTTACTCCTCAAAATACCTATTATCGCTATTTAGCTAATGAACCAATTGTAATAAGCAATATTCATTTTGAAACCAAGGCAGAAAGTAAATATATAAGTGTTGCAGCCGCAAGCATGATAGCTCGCTATGTCTTTTTAGTAAAATGGCAAGAAATGGAACAAAAATATAATTTTACTTTTCATAAAGGAGCTTCATCTTTAGTAGATAATGATATTCAAACATTTATTGCTCGATATGGCTATAATGAATTAAATAAAGTAGCAAAATTACATTTTAAAAATACTCCAAAGCTTTAAAAAACAGGCAATCATATGCCTGTTAATTTTTATTTTCAACCTTTTTAACACTTAGCTCAATAGTATTACTCAATTGTACCATTTCTACCTTAGCAGCTTTAAGCATCATTTTACTAGCTTTTACATTATCTTGATCACGATATTTATCTGATTCATAAACTATACGTTTAATACCAGCTTGAATGATTGCTTTCGCACATTCATTACAAGGAAATAATGAAACATAGATAGTACAATTTTTTAAATCACGCTTACTACTTAAAATAGCATTTAATTCCGCATGGACAACAAAAGCATATTTACTATTAAGCATGCCCTTATCCTTACCCCAAGGAAACTCATCATCATCGCAACCAAAAGGAAGTCCATTATATCCAATAGATACTACCCTATTCATATCATCAACAATGACTGCACCTACTTGCGTAGAAGGGTCTTTGCTACGCATACTTGATAAATGGGCTAAACCCATAAAATATTCATCCCAAGTTAAAACATTTTCTCGCTTCATTCTATTCTCCTTGATATATCTTAATTAAATTGTTAGTGAAATTGTCAACATTTAATCCAGCATCTTGATAAAGCTTAACTATCTTAGCATCAGTTTGTCCATAGATGGTATTTATAAAGCGATTATCATAACATTTATAACCTACAACCAATAATAAGATTACTGCACAAATTATCGAATTTTGCTTCAATACTCTCCATGATGCATTATTATTAAAAATAACACCTAATAATAAACCACATAACAATCCCCCAAAATGAGCTAAATAACCAACATTTGGTAAAAAGTTAATTAATATATTAATGAAAATAATATACATTAAGTTTGCCATTACCATTGGTATCTTATAGATTTTGGTATTATAAATATAAATAATTAGAGCCCCAATTAATCCATATAAGCCTCCGCTTATTCCAACCGCAACCAAATTATCACCTAAAGCAAACATTGCTAAGCTACCACCAATTATACTAATGAATAAAATTAAAGCATATTTTAGATGACCATAATAAGGTTCTAATATCTTTCCTAAACTTATTAGTGAAATAATATTTACAAACAAATGGAAAATATCAACGTGGATTAAACCCGAAGTAAACATTCTAAACCATTGTCCAGCTTCAATAAAAATCTTATAATAAGCTCCCATAGCTATTGCCACTTCGCTACTATTTAAATCAAAACGATAAAAATATAAACTGCACAAATAGATAATAATACAAATAATTACTGTAATATAAGTTACCCATGGTTGATTCTTATATTTTAATAATTTAGCTTGTTTTAATTTACTTTGTGACATTTCTCTAAATTCATGATAAATGCGTTGCAATTCAGCATCTACATTATCTACACCATGAATTTGATTTTTGAAATCGGGAAAATATCTACTAACATCAATGCCATCATAATAATTTTCATCAATAACAATCACATTATCGCCATTACTTTTAATATCTTTAATAACATGTATATCTAAATAATCGCGATGACAATTTACATTCGCAACAATAGTATCTAAAATAACTTCTTTAATTTTAATATGTTGCATATCTTCTGGTAATGGATTATTGCTCAAACGAATGATTGGATATTTACGATGTTTTTTATTACATAGCCAAATTTCATTTTTTAATTGTTTAACTTCTACGATCTTATAATTAAAATTTTTCATGAAATATAAGGCTAATTGATATAATTTAAGCATTCTCTTCACTCCTGATTTTTGCTAGAAGTTCTTGAAAATATGTGGGAAGTGGTGCCTCAAAAGACATTTTTTGATCTGTTGTAGTATGAATAAGTTCAAGTTTATATGCATGTAAAACCTGTCCTTGGGTATCTTTTAAAGTTTTTCTTCTACCATATACCGGATCACCAACTATAGGATGACCAATAAATTGCATATGTACTCTTATTTGATGAGTTCTTCCAGTTTCCAATTTACATTTTATTAAAGTATAATTTTTAAATCTTTCTATAACATCAAAATGAGTTATAGCTTCTTTACTATTTATTTCAGTAACTGTCATTTTCTTACGGTCTTTAGTATCACGGCCAATAGGAGCATCTATTGTGCCACTATTATGTTCAATATTACCTTCAACTAAGGCAATATATTCACGATGACATGTTTTATTAGCTAATTGTAAAGCAATGGCTTCATGAGCCTTATCATTTTTACATGCTACGATACAACCTGTAGTATCTTTATCAATTCTATGTACGATACCTGGTCTAATTTTACCATTGATACCTGAAAGATCATGACAATGATATAATAAAGCATTAACTAAGGTATGTTCATAATTACCAACACTAGGATGAACTACCATACCTTTAGGTTTATTTATTACGATAATATCATGATCTTCATAAATAATATCTAAAGGAATATTTTCTGGTTTAGCATCTATCGATACTAATTCAAAATCCATTATGGTTATAGTATCACCATTTTTTACTTTAGTATTACTTTTACATATATTACCATTAATTAAAATTTTACCTTCATCAATAAGTTGTTGAATAAAACTTCTTGATAATTCATCTTGAACATTATTAAGATATTTATCAACTCTTAAAGCACTATCTAAATCTACAATTTTTATTTCTTCCATAAATTAAATTCCTCACTTATAAAAATATAAATCAAGATAATCGCTCCAAAAGTGACAGCTATATCTGCAACATTAAAAATTGGAAAATCATAACCAAATATATAAAAATCTAAAAAATCACGCACATAACCAAGCCAAATACGATCAATACAATTTCCTAGTGCTCCGGCAATTAATAAACTATAACACCACAAATGTAATTTATTGGCTTTATTTTCTTTAATAAAAAGCCACAAAAATATAGCAGTCATAATAATACTTATGATTGCTAAAATTTCTGTATGACCTGAAAACAAGCTCCATCCAGCTCCGGTATTTTTAGCATATGTTAAATAAAAGAAATCCTCAATTATGGTCATAGAACCATGAGCGCTAAGAGTAACTTGAAAATAATATTTTGTTAACTGATCTATCACTATAATAATAAAGGAAAATATACCTAATTTTAATTTCATCTTCATACCTCGTTTAGTATTATATCATAACTTTAAATTAATGCTAAATGGTTGTTAATGTTGAAAGAGCTTCATCTAAAGTTTCTTCACTAAATTGATTAGTATATAAATGGTAATAATAACCTTTTTGATCCATTAACTCTTGATGTTTACCCATCTCTTGAATTCTACCATTTTTAATAACTAATATTTTATCAGCATTAACGATGGTACTCAAACGATGTGCTACGATAAAAGTTGTATGATGTCTCATTATATTATCGATTGCATATTGAATAACTTTTTCCGTTTGTGTATCAATGGAAGATGTGGCTTCATCTAAAACAAATATTTTAGGCTTTTTAATTAAAGCACGAGCAAAAGAAATCATTTGTTTTTGTCCAGTAGATAGCAAGTTTCCTCCTTCACCAACTAAACTATCATATTTATCTGGCAATTTTTCTATAAATTCATCAGCTTTTATTAATTTACAAACCTCTTTAATTTCGTCCATAGTTGCATTTAATTTACCATATCGAATATTATCGGCAATGCTTCCATTAAATAAATGAGGCGATTGTAAAACATAACCTATATTGCTATGTAACCAACCTAAACTACGTTTTTTATAATCAATACCATCAATTAAAATTTGACCATTTACCGGTTCATAGAAACGACATAATAAATTTATAATAGTACTTTTACCTGAACCTGTTTCCCCAACTAGGGCTATCATTTCTCCATGGTTTACTTCTAAATTAAAATCTTTTAAAACATATTGATCTGCAATATAGGCAAAGTCTACATGTTTAAAGCTAACATCACCATCAATGCTTTCATAGTTTTCAACTTTAGGCGCTAAATTAGTTCCATATTTAGCAATTACTTCTTCACTATCAACTATTTTTAATGGGGTATCAATAAGACCAATAATTCTCTCACCACTAGCTTGGGCCATTTGTAAATCACATATATCCGCAGCAATTGGTCTCATCGTACTAAATAATGAAGTAACATATTGTACAAACATCAATAAGGTACCAAATTCTAATACCTGTAATAAAACCATGTTACCACCAAAATATAATAATAAACTACTAGCTAATCCACTAAACCCAAATATTAAAGGATTAAATAAACTAGCTACTATACCTCTTTTTACACTAGCATTATACATATTTTTAGTTTCAACTTTAAAATTAGCAAAGTTATCATCTTCTAATCTTAAAGTCTTAGTTGTTTTAGCCCCCGTAATCCCTTCACTAAAACCATGAACAATTTTCGAATTTATACTTCTAACTTTTCGCGAATGAAATAATACTCTATTTTGCAAATAATAAGTAACAATAAATAGAATAGGCATCAAAATAATTATAATCAAAGCTAAACGTACATTTATCGTTAACATAATAATAATCATAAAAATGATACCAATTATTCCATATATAACATCTACAAATGCCCAAGAAACAATTTCTGCTAATCTAGCTATATCATTAGAAACTCTGGCAACAATCCATCCTGATGGAGTAACATCATAATAGGAAAAAGAAAGATTTTGTAATTTTTCAAAACATATCTTTCGAATATCATAACTAAATGTTGTTTCAATTTTTCCAGCCATATAGAAAAACATATAACAAGAAAAACAAACAAAAATAATATTAATCGTAATTAAAATAATAAAATATGGCAAATAAACTAATGAAACTTCACCACTAGCAAAACTATCTATAGCAAACTTATAAAATATAGGAAATACTGCTTCTCCAACTGCATTCATCACCAGAAAAATACTAGTAATAATAAATATTTTTTTATTATTCATTAAGCCAAATATTTTTTTCCATAAACTAAAATTTAAAGAAGAGGTATTATATTCTTTTTCTTGAAAACTAGACATTAGTTAAACCTCCTTCTACTTTATTTTGTAACTCATAAAGTTTAGCATATAATCCATTAGCTTTAATTAAATCATCATGTTTTCCCATTTCACAAATTTTACCTTTGTCCAACATAACAATTAAATCAGCATTTGCTGCACTATTAACTCTTTGACATACAATTATTTTAGTAATATTTGTTAATTTACTTAAATTCTCTTGAATATCTTTATCTGTCTTTGTATCTACTGCACTTAAGCTATCATCAAATATAACCACTTTAAAGTTACGTGCTAAAGTTCTAGCAATCGCAATACGTTGCTTCTGACCACCAGATAAGGTTACTCCTTTTTCCCCAACTAAAGTATTATATTTATCTTTAAAACTCAATATTACATCATGAACACAAGCAATCTTACAACTTTCAAATACATCATTATTAGTGATATCACTCGTAATAATATTGTCATGAATGGATTTTGAATAAAGGTATGGTTCTTGTAAAACTATACCAATTTGTTTACGTAATGATTTACGATTAATATTTTTTATATCGATACCATCAATTAAAATTTTTCCAGATGTACAATCATATAATCTTGTAAGTAAATGAACTAAAGAAGATTTACCAGATCCGGTTGTTCCCATTATCGCAACCACTGATCCTTGTTTAATCTTAAAGCTAATATCTTGCAAAACCTTTATACCATTTCCATAATCAAAACTAACATTATCAAAAATTATATCATCTGAAATATTATGATCAATACCAGTTGTTTGATCTTCAATAGGTTGATCCATTATACCTTTTAAACGTGCTGCAGATACGCTTACTTTACCAATATCTGCAATAATTCTTCCAAGTTGTCTAATTGGATATAAGATATTAGTTTCATAAGTAATAAAAATTAATAAATCACCTATAGTTATTTGTTGATTTAAAACCGCATATATTCCAAATACTACAACTAAAATAATTTGCGCATATACCAAAAGATCACTAACACTATAATATAATCCTAATAATTTAATCATTTTAAAGGTAATTACTCGATATTCACTATTGCGTTTATCAAATTGTTCAATTTCATATTTTTCATTATTAAAAGCCTTTACTACTCTAACACCATTAATAGCCTCTTGTAATTTGGATACTAAGCGCGCATCTGCATCATCACTAGCCAAAAAACGTTTTTGCATCTTAGTAAAAAAGACAATCGCAAATACAAAAATAATAGGAATACTAACAAAAGCCAATAATGCTAAATTAAAATTCAAATAAAATAGATAGCACATAGCACATCCAGCTATCATGATACAATAAACCATTTCTGATAACTGATTGCTGAAAACTCTTTGAATCATATCAACATCATTTGTACACTTTTGAATCAATTCCCCACTATCACTTTTAACAAAAAATTCATAAGGTAATAATTGGATATGATGATATAAATCATTACGGATATCTAAAACTACGCTTTCCCCTAATATTGCATTATTCTTTCCTCTAAGATAATAAAATAATGCTAAAAGCAAATTTATGGCAATAACTAAAATAGCGCTATATATTAAACTTTGATTTTGACTTATTCCTTTAAATATATCAATTTTATTACTAGGACTTTGTAAAATATTATCGATAATAAAACTAAAAATAATTGGTGTCAATAAAGTAAAGATTGCGACTAAGATAGTTAGTATAACCATCAATATAATTCTTAATAAATATTTATGAATATATTTTTTTAAAAATTCCATAATAAAATCCCCAAAAAAATAGCACCTTATTTAGTGCTATTTACTTTCTTTATATTCTGTTAATGCCCGAGCAATTTGATCAGGACATGAAGTAGGACGTGGTCCACAAGTAATTCCTTTAAAAGCACTAATCACTTCATCAATACTCTTGCCCTTAATGATACTTGAAATCCCCTTTAGATTTCCATTACATCCACCTGTAACTTTTAAACTTTCAATAGTATTATCATCATTGATGACAAATTCTAATAACTTAGAGCAAGTTCCATTTGTTTTATATACAAAACTATTACACATTTACTACACCTCCTCTAAATCTCATATTAAATATTATATTCTTGCCTATAAACATTGTCAATTCATATAAAATTTGACTAATAAAAACTCTAATAAAAATAGAATTGGAATTCCCCACACAAACTTAGATTTACGAATCTTATGGTTAAATATAATCATCGCTAATATTGCACCAATATGTCCTCCTAAAATTACAAAAATAAATAAATTATTTTCACTAATTCGTCTTGAATTTCTTATTGCTTGCAATTTATCAAAACCAAAAATAATAAATGTAAGGATATTAATAGAAATTAAATAAAAAATAAACATAAATTATGCTCCAAAAAAGCAATCCATTATCGGATTGCTTATTCAACACCAATTATAAATGAATATACAGGTTGATCGCCTTTTTGTCTATCAACTTCAATATCAAATTCAGACTCAATAAATTCAACAATTTTGTCTGTTTCTTCATCAGTAGCATCCTCACCTTGAATCAAAGTAAGAATCTCACTATCTTCATCAACCATCTTACTAATTAACGCTTTTGTTGTATTTAATTTATCAGCATCTGTAATAACAATATCTTTATCTAAGATTCCCATATAATCATTTGCATTAATTTGCAAACCATCATATGTAGTATCTTTAATAGCATAAGTTATTTGTCCAGTTTTTACATGAGCTATAGCAGCATTCATTTCTTCAATATTAGTTTCTTTATCACATTCTGGATTAAACATAATACAAGCACTTAACCCTTGAGGAATACTCTTAGTATCGAATACATGAATATCTTTATCTTCACATACTAAAGCAGCTTGTTTAGCAGCCATAATAATATTACTATTGTTTGGCAAAATAAAGATATGTTTAGCATTAATCTTATTGATTGCACTAACAAAGTCTTCAGTTGAAGGATTCATCGTTTGTCCACCACTTATAACATAGTCAACACGATATTCTTTAAATAAATTAGTTAAACCTTCACCAGCAGCAACACCTATAATTGCATATTCTGCAGCAGGTTTTGGTTCATCATTTGATAAGATAGAATTATTTTGTGATGGATCTTTAGCTCCATTAGTCAAATTATTATGTTGTTCTTGCATATTTTCAATTTTTAATTTTAAGAACTCACCATATCTTTGAGCTAAATTTAATGCATCACCTGGTTTTAAAGTATGTACATGAACCTTAACAATATCTTCATCTTGAACTACAACAATAGATTCTCCTAATTTAGCTAATTGCTTGCGCAATTTATCTTCTTGGAACGTTTTAATATTGTTAGCATCTAAACGTACGATAAATTCAGTACAATAACCAAAGCCTTCATTTTCGATTTCCATTTGTGCCGTAGCATTAATAGTTTCATCAGATGCCATAGCTTCAATTGGTTTTCCATCAATAAAAGCTTTAAATCCTTCTAATACTTTTAATAAACCAGCACCACCGCTATCAACTACTCCTACTTCTTTTAAAACAGGTAATAATTCTGGAGTGTGGTCTAAAGCAATATGACCTTCTTTACAAAGAACATCTAAATATTCTTCTAAAGAACATTCAGGATTATTTTCTACATAGATTTTCGCATATTCGCTAGCTTCTCTAACAACTGTTAGAATAGTTCCTTCTACCGGACGCATAACTGCTTTATAAGCAACTGTACTACCTTTGAATAAAGCATTAGCAAACTCTATAACACTTATTTCACTTTTTCCTTCAATACTTTGATAAAAACCTCTAAAAATTTGTGACAAGATAACTCCTGAATTACCTCTAGCTCCCATCAATAATCCTCTTGATAAGGTCTTAGCAACTGCACTTAAATCTTCAACGCCATTATTGAATACTTCATTTACCCCATTAGAAAAGGTCATCGACATATTTGTACCTGTATCGCCATCAGGAACAGGGAAAACATTTAAAGCATCAATATTATTTTTCTCGTTATTTAAGTTATTAGCACCGCTTTTAAGCATGCCTTTCAACGTTAAGCCATCAATAATATTCATTATATCCTCCTAGTCTTTTTTGGCAACACCTTGCACAAAAACATTTACTGCACCTAATTCTTGTTGCAAAGTATTTTCCAAAACGTATTTAATCTTCTTTTGTGCCTCAAAAACAACTTCGCTGATACGCACACCAAAGCTTACAATAACATATATATTTATTTCAATACCTTTTGTAGTACGATTGACTACAATACCCTTGCTATAATTCTCTTTTTTTAATATCATCGCAATACTATCTTGAACAATTTTCTTAGAAGCCATTCCTACAATACCATAACATTCAGATACAACTTGACCTGCTAAAGTGGCAATTGCTTCTTCTGTAATATTAATATTGCCTAAACTAGTTACTTTTTCTATTGTCATAATATTTACCTCTACTCTTTATAATTATAACAAATATATTAAATTTTGCATTATTTTTATTGTTCACTATTTTCTACAGGATCTTCTGTAGGTAAAATTTCATTACCAAATTCATCAATAGGAATTACTATTTTTTGACCCTGTTCATCTAAAATAAAATTACCATCTTCATCCGTTTGATAATGTTTTACTGCATGATCTCCATATTGATTATAGATTGGATTACCTTCATCATCATACCAATATTCTAATTCTACATCACTTTGTTCCCAAGGACATGCCGATCTATAAGCAACACTATTAGATTCATCCGCCCAGATACAAACACCATTAGTATCTAATTGACTAGCAATTAAATTATATGAATTTATAATAGGAAAACCATAATAACTGCAAATAAAATAATTACCATCATTCATCGTAACTAATAATGTTTGATCATCATAGCTAAGGGAATATTGTTCAACTTGAGAGATAGATTCTATCATATTTTGATCCACTTCATTAAAAGCATTCGATAATAAATGTGTTTGTTGTTCATCATTAAAGCCTTTTATCAATGGTACATTTGAAATAATATTCATATAATCACTTGTTAATTCAATTGAACTATCATTTTTCAAAAGAATTTGGGGTATTTCTCCATCGATACGATAGCCATAAGGCTCATTTTCTTCAACTTCAATTAAAATAATATTATTATCCTTATGACTAACTTTAACATCTTTAATCATTGGATCTTTTTTTATATTATTTTCAATTATAAAATCAAAAGTTAAAAAATATCTTGATTCTAAATCTAATCCCGATAATTCTTTTATATATTGCGTATCAAGATAATAATTGTTAACTATAGATATTGATTTTATTTTACTGGATGAAGAAAAGTAATAAGTTGAAAATATAATTAAAATTCCTATAAAAATTGCAAAACGAAATATCTTGTTTTTATTTTTTTTAAAAGATTGTAAATTTCGTTTGTTGCGATGTTCATCAAAAACTTTATTTATATCTTCACTTTGCTTATCAAAATCTTCTATTGTATGATGCTTATCTACTTTCAATTAAATTTCTCCACTTCCATAATCAAATCAATGTCATAAGTTTCTTTGACTTTGGTTTGAATTTGATTTACTAAGTTTAAAAAATCTTCACAAGTAGCATTACCACTATTAACGATAAAATTTGGATGCTTATCACTAACCATAGCTCCACCTACTTGTTTACCTCTATAACCGATACCATCAATTAAGCTCCAAGCAAAACTATCTTGGGGATTTCTAAATACACTTCCTGCACTAGGATAATTCAGTGGTTGTGTGGCCATACGTCGAGCCTTACGATCGTCCATCAAACTAGCAATCTGTTGGCTATCACCATATTTCAAATGCATCTTACAAGCTAATATAATCCAATCAGGATGTTTTTGGAAGATAGATTTTCGATAGTCAAATTGGCATTCTTCATTGCTAAGCCAAACAAAATTACCATCTTTTAAAACTAAAACTTCTGAAACTATATCCTTCATACTAGATTTATAAGCTCCAGCATTCATATATAAACAACCACCTAAAGTAGCTGGAATACCACAGGACCATTCCAATCCCGATAAACCTTTTTTCATAGCACCATAAGCTATCGCAATAATTGAACAACCTGCTTGCGCTATAATATTCTCATCATCAAAATAATAATCATCAAAATGGCGATCCAACAAAATAATAACTCCTGGATAATAACCATCGCCACAAAGAATATTTGAGCCCTTACCAAAAACTTTAAATGGTAAATTTAATTCTTTTATAGTTTCTACCAAAGCTTGCAAAGCAAGCATATTCTCAGGAATCGCTACATAAGCAGCTGTACCACCAATTCTTAATGTAGTCATCGTTTTAAATGAAACATCCTTTTTTATAAGCGCAAAATTAGAAAGTTTTGTATATATATCTACCATTTATTTTCTCACCAATTCTTTCATTAATTCAATAATATCATCCGTAGCATTAGGTGTACCAAGTAATGAAGCATTTTTACCTATACTTTTTCTTAAATCATCATCATTCATTAATTCATCAAGTTGATTAACCAATTTATTAACTGTTAAATCCTTTTCTTCAATGAGGATAGCAGCTTTCTTTTTAACAAGTGCTAAAGCATTATAATATTGATGATTATTTGGTACATAAGGACTTGGTATCATTATTGTACATAATCCTAAAACACATATTTCACTAGCTGTAGTTGCTCCTGCTCTAATAATGGCTACATCACTTGCTGCCATAGCTTTTAAACCATCTATGTAAGGTAAAACTTTAATATTTTTACTTCCTTTATATGGAAATTGTTCAAAGTGTTTTTTACCAGTAGCTAGTAAAATTTGATAATCCTTTGTTTGCCATATTTCACATGCCTTAGCTAATACTTCATTTACGGACTCTGATCCTAATGAACCCATGAAAATTACCGCTGTTTTTTTACTAGGATCTAAATCATAATTCTTTAAAAAATTACGATCTTTAACAGTATTTTTAGCTTGTGAAGCTCGAGGATTACCTAAAATATATACATTTTTATTAGCTAAACTTTTATTTTCTTCATAACAACCTACAACAGCATCTACCTTAGAAGCTAGCATTTTATTAGCTTTACCAACAAATGAATTTTGTTCATGAATCATTGTAGGTATATGCATATGTTTTGCAGCTAAAATAATAGAAACACTAGTATAATTACCAAAACCAACTACAATATCCGGTTTAAAATCTTGTATAATTTTCTTGCAAACAAAATAATTTTCGGTTAATAAAAAAGCACTTTTCAATTTAGCAAATATAGAACCATTCATACCTTGTAATTTTAAGCCAATAAAATCATAGCCATGATTTGGAATCTCAGTTTCTTCCATCCTGCCTTTTGAACCTAAAAATAAGATTTTAGCATCTACTTTTTCCTTTAAAGCATCAGCTAAAGCTAATGCAGGATATATATGTCCACCAGATCCTCCAGTTGCAATAATTACACGCATAATAAAGCTCCTTTTTTGCTTAAACCATTATAACCTATAAATTAGCTAAAATGAATAAAAAAAGAAACATTTATAAATAAATGCTTCAAATAAACTTATTATCAATCAATATTTCACCTATTACATAAGTAATTAATGGATTAACTAGTATAATTAAAAATAACATGACAGCTAAAAATATATAACTTGATACGGGAAAAATCATAAAAATGAAACTGAAAATACCATATTCAATTAAATATAGGACAACATATATCAATAATATTGATAAAAAATACATAATCTTTTGTTTCATAGCTATCAACCTTTTTTTATATTATCCTTAAAATAATTGATCATTATGAGCAATATGTAAATGCTCATAAGCCTTATTAGTAGCAATTCTACCTCGAGATGTCCTATTGATAAAACCAATTTGAATTAAATATGGCTCATATACATCTTCTAAAGTAGTCGCTTCTTCACTAATTGCACTTGCTAAAGCTTCTAATCCTACTGGACCACCATGATATCTTTCAATAATACCTCTTAAATAGCGAATATCTACTTCATCAAGACCTAAAGAATCAACATTTAATTTTTCTAAAGCTACCATCGCAATTTCTTTAGAAATAATGCCATCATTTAGTACTTGAGCAAAATCTCGAACTCTTCTTAATAATCTATTCGCAATACGTGGAGTACCTCTACTGCGCTTTGCTAATTCTATTAAGGCATCATCTTCAATATGTACCCCTAATACCCTAGCACTTCTAGCAATTATCAAAGCTAATTCATCATTAGTATAATAATTAAGTTTATTAACAATACCAAAACGATCACGTAATGGCGCACTTAAATCACCAGCTCTAGTAGTAGCACCTACTAAGGTAAACGGAGGAAGCTCTAAACGTATGGATCTTGTAGTAGATTCTTTACCAACAACTACATCGATATAAAAATCTTCCATAGCAGGATATAAAACTTCTTCTACGACTTTTGGTAAACGATGAATTTCATCTATAAATAAAACATCACCTGCTTGCAATGATGATAAAATAGCCGCTAAATCCCCACTTTTTTCAATTGAAGGGCCTGAACAAGTTCTAATATTACCATGCATTTCATTAGCTAATATCATCGCCAAAGTTGTCTTACCTAAACCTGGAGGTCCATATAACAAAACATGATCCAAAGTTTCATGACGATTAAGTGCAGCTTTAATAAATACTCTTAAATTCTCTTTTAAAACTTCTTGACCTATATAATCATCTAAAGTGGATGGACGTATAGATTCTTCTTCGTCATTACTATTTTTTTCTACACTAAGTATCCGCTCTGTCATCTTATCCTCCTATCTTTTGTTTGTAACATTAATTGTAATCCTAGTTTTAAATACTCATCACTTGTTAAATTGTCATGAGCTTTTAACTCTTTAATAACTTTTTGAATTTCATTATTTTTATAACCTAATGCTTTTAAACCTTCTATTGCATCTAATATTGCATTAGATAATTCTTCACTATCTTCTTTATTATCTTGAACTAATTTACCCTTAAGATCTAATATAATTTGACTAGCTGTTTTAGCTCCAACCCCAGGTAATTTTTTAATATATGATAAATCATTATTTTCAATGGCTCTAATAATATTATTCGCATTACTAACTTTAAAAGCATTCAAAGCAGTTTTAGGGCCTAAACCTTTAACACTAATTAATTTAATAAAAAGTTTATAGTCTTCTTCATTAATAAAACCATATAAACTAATTTCATCTTCACGAACATGTTGATAAGTATAAATACATGCTTCTTGATTAATATTTATTTGTTCAAATTGTACAAAATATACTCGATAACCAATTCCATTATTTTCAATTATTATACTATCAAGATTTTTTGCTACAATTTTTCCTTTAATATATGCTATCACTTTAATCACCGTATAACATTATACCTTAAAGTTTATCGTTTATAAAGAAATTAATCTATTATATATATTCATAGATATACTATTAACCTAAAAAAAGATATCCGCAAAAGCAGATATCTATTCAACAAATTCTAGGCGATAATCTTCGATTAAAATAACATCTCCATCTTTTGCACCAGCCTGACGTAAAGCTTCATCAACGCCTAATTTTTTCATCGTAATGGCAAAATTAAGAGCTTGTTTTTCATCATCGAAATTAGTATTTTTAAATAATTGAACGATTTTATCACCATTAACGCGATATTGTCCATTACCAAGATTACTAATAGTAAATACTGGTTCTTTAGGACGATATTTATATACAACTCTTTCTTCTTTTTCTTGTTCATCAACAAGTGGAAATGCTGGGGTATGTTCTAAAAGATCCATGCATTTATAAAGTAACTTATCTATTCCTTCATGAATTATCGTCATTGTTTCAAAGACTTCAACATCAGGATATGCTTTTTTGAATCTAGCTAGATTTTCGGCAGCATTATCTAGATCCATCTTATTAGCTACCACTATTTGTGGTCTTTCACTTAAACGCATATGATATTGTTTCAATTCTTCATTAATAATTCGATAATCTTCAATAGGATCTCTACCATCATTTGCCCCCATGTCAATAACATGCACTAACACGCGGCATCTTTCAATATGCTTTAAAAATTGAATACCTAGACCTTTTCCTTGACTCGCCCCTTCAATCAAACCAGGTAAATCGGCCATAACAAAACTACGACCATCTTTAACTTGAACAACACCAAGATTTGGTACTAAAGTTGTAAAAGGATAATCGGCAATTTCTGGCCGAGCTTTGGAAACTACAGATAATAAAGTTGATTTACCAACCGAAGGAAAACCAATCAATCCAACATCAGCTAAAAGCTTCAATTCTAAAATTACATCTTTGCTTTCACCCAATGTACCCTGTTCAGCATATTCTGGGGCATTATCTTTACCACTAGCAAAATGATAATTTCCTCTTCCCCCTTTGCCTCCTTTACAAACTTCATAACTTTGATCAACTTGGCAAAGATCACATATTAACTCATTAGTATTAGCATCTTTAATTAATGTTCCTTGGGGAACCTTAACGTAAACATCTGCTCCTTTTGCTCCATGCATTTTTTTGCTCTTGCCATTTTCACCATTTTTAGCAACTATTTTTTTATTATATCGTAAATCTAACAATGTTGATTTATTGGTATCGACAACAAAATAAATACTTCCGCCATTGCCACCATCTCCCCCATTAGGACCTCCTAAAGGTACATGTGCTTCTCGACGAAATGAAACAATACCGTTTCCACCATTGCCAGCTTTCAATTTAACACTTACACGATCTACAAACATCATTTACCTCCAAAAAAAATCCCCATTACCTGGGGACTAAATTAAGCTTGTGGATATACGGAAACTTTTTTCCTATCTTTACCTAAACGTTCAAACTTTACAATACCATCAACCATGGCAAATAATGTGTCATCTCCACCACGACCAACATTTGTTCCTGGATGAATTTTTGTACCACGTTGACGATAGATGATAGAACCAGCAGTAGCGAATTCACCATCAGCTTTTTTTGCTCCAAGGCGTTTTGAATGAGAATCACGTCCGTTCTTAGTAGAACCTACACCTTTTTTAGATGCAAAAAATTGAATATTTAATAAAAACTTCACGGCTTACACCTCCTGTATCTTTATATTTATAAATTTAGAAAATTGTTGTTCAACAGTCTGTAATTGAATTATAGCTGTTTGCATAACTAATTGCGTATGTTCATTTGGTTTTTCAATATCAATATTTATATTATTACTAATTGCTTCAGCTTCAATATTACATAACATATCTAAAGCATTGCATAAACCAAACATAATACAACTTACACCAGCACAAACTAAATCATTGCCATGGTCAGCATATTCAGCATGGCCTTTAACATTCATTCCAATAATCCAGTTATCTTTGGTTTGAATATTTACTTGTATCATTTAAAATTAAGCCTCAATTTTGCAAACTGTTAATTTTGTATAAGGTTGTCTATGACCTTGTTTACGATAAGTAGAACCTTTTTTAGCCTTGTATTTGAAAATTGTAATTTTCTTATCTTTACCTTGTTTTTCAACTTTACAAGTAACTTTAGCTCCTTCTACATATGGAGTACCAATCTTAGTTGTACCATCATTGCAGAATACTACTTTGTCAATAACAAC
>CASEWY010000173.1 GCA_949291625.1 uncultured Bacillota bacterium | reverse complement strand
ATTATTAATCCAGATGCATATGTAGAATCTAATCTAATAGGTTTTTACAATATATTAGAAGCATGTAGACATTCATATGACAATGGTAATAAAAGTGTAGAACATTTAGTATATGCATCTAGTTCTAGTGTATATGGAATGAATAAAAAGGTTCCATATAGTACATATGATAAAGTAGATAATCCAGTATCATTATATGCAGCAACTAAAAAAAGTAATGAGTTAATGGCACACGCATATAGTAAGTTATATAATATTCCTTGTACTGGTTTAAGATTTTTTACGGTATATGGGCCAGCAGGTAGGCCTGATATGGCTTATTTTGGTTTTACAAATAAATTATTAAAAAATGAAAAGATTAAAATTTTTAATTATGGTAATTGTCAAAGAGATTTTACATATATAGATGATATAGTAGAGGGTGTAATAAGAGTAATGAATAAAGCTCCAGAAAGAAAGAATGGAGAAGATGGATTACCAATTCCACCATATAAAATATATAATATAGGTAATAATCATCCTGAAAGTTTAATGGAATTTGTACAAATCTTACAAGAAGAATTAGTTAATGAAGGTTTGTTACCAGAAGATTATGATTTTGAAGCACATAAAGAACTTGTACCAATGCAACCTGGGGATGTACCTATTACATATGCAGATACAAGTGAATTAGAAAAAGATTTTGGATATAAACCAAATACTTCTTTAAGAGATGGGTTAAAAGCTTTTGTTAGATGGTATAAGGAATTTTATGGAGGTAAAAATCAATGAAAATTGCAGTAGCAGGGACAGGTTATGTAGGATTAAGTTTAGCTGTTTTATTGGCACAGCATCATGAAGTAATCGCAGTAGATATCATTGAAGATAAGGTTAATAAAATTAATAATAAAATTTCACCTATTCAAGATGATTATATTGAAAAGTATTTAAAAGAAAAAGAATTAAATTTAGTAGCTACTACAGATGCAAAAGGTGCATATAAAGATGTTGATTATGTAGTAATAGCTGCACCTACAAATTATGATTCAAAGAAAAATTTTTTTGATACATCAGCTGTAGAAAATGTAATTGAAACGATATTAGAAGTTAATGAACATGCAACAATGGTTATTAAATCAACTATACCTGTTGGTTATACTAAATCAGTAAGAGAAAAATATAAAACAAATAGAATTATCTTTAGTCCTGAATTTTTAAGAGAAAGTATGGCTTTATATGATAATTTATATCCAAGTAGAATTATAGTTGGAACTGATTTAGAAGATGAAGAATTAACTAATAAAGCAAAAACATTTGCTAAGTTATTACAAGAAGGTGCTATTAAAGAAGATATATATACATTGTTTATGGGATTTACAGAAGCTGAAGCTGTTAAATTATTTGCGAATACTTATTTAGCACTTAGAGTATCATTCTTTAATGAATTAGATACATATGCTGAAGTAAAAGGATTAAATACTCAAGAAATAATTAATGGAGTATGTTTAGATCCTAGAATTGGTGGGCATTATAATAATCCATCATTTGGATATGGTGGTTATTGTTTACCAAAAGATACTAAACAATTATTAGCTAATTATAATGATGTACCACAAAATCTAATAGAAGCAATTGTAGAATCAAATAGAACAAGAAAAGATTTTATTGCAGATAGAGTGTTAGAATTAGCTGGAGCATATGAAGCAAATAGTGCATATGATGAAAACAAAGAAAAAGAAGTAGTAGTTGGTGTATATAGATTAACAATGAAATCAAATAGTGACAACTTTAGGCAAAGTAGTATCCAAGGAGTAATGAAAAGAATTAAAGCTAAAGGAGCTACAGTTATTATTTATGAGCCAACATTAAAAGATGGAGAAACATTCTTTGGTAGTAAGGTAGTAAATGATTTAAATAAATTTAAAGAATTGTCTAATTCAATTATTGCGAATAGATATGATAGTTGTTTAGATGATGTGAAAGATAAAGTATATACAAGAGATATATTTAGAAGAGATTAGGAGATTATCTAATGGAAAATTATCAAGTACAACATCCAGTTGTAATGAACGTTTTTAAACGTTATGATTGCACAAAACAAGTATTCGAACAAGTAAGAAAAGTAAAACCTAAAAAGTTATATGTTATAGCTGATGGGCCTAGAAATGATGAAGAAAAAATCAAATGCGATAAAGTTAGAAGTATTTTCAATGATATTGATTGGAATTGTGAGTTAATAACAAGATTTTTAGATGAAAACTATGGATGTGCAAAAAATTCATATACGGGATATAAATGGGTATTTTCTAAAGAAGAAGCAGCAATTGTTTTAGAAGATGATTGCTTGCCTTCAATAAGCTTTTTTAGATATTGTGATGAGTTACTTGAAAAATATAAATATGATGAAAGAGTATATCAAATATGTGGAAATACATTAGCTCCAGAAAAGTGCTTTTATGGATACAGTTATGCTTTTAATAAATTTGGAAGTGTGTGGGGATGGGCTTCATGGGCTAGAGTTTGGAAAGAATATGATTTTGAAATAAAAGAATGGGGAAAATTAGAAACCAAAAAATTACTTAAACAAAACTTACCTATTAGACAATTTATTCAAAAAGCGTTAAATTATGAATATTATTATAAGAATTCTAACAATAATAAGACTAGTGTTTGGGCTACACAATTTGACTTTTGTAGATTAATTCATTCAGGTCTATGTATCACTCCTTCCAAAAATTTAATATCAAATATTGGATTTGGTGAAGATGCGACACATACTAATAAAAATGATGAAAATCTGAACGCTAAAAGATTTGAAATGACTTTTCCACTTAAACATCCATCAATTATTTTAAATAATAAAGAATTAGACGAACTTTCATTTAGAAAAATAGGATACGGGACTAGGTTTAATCAAATTAGATCCTGGATAAAGTATTATTTATTTTTTAAGACAAAATA
>CASEWY010000172.1 GCA_949291625.1 uncultured Bacillota bacterium | reverse complement strand
ACTATTAAAACCAACAGAAAAATATCCCCTGTATTGTAGCTATATTAGTTTCAATACAGAGGATTTTTATTTATGCTGATAGATATAAGTAATCTTTATCAAAGGCAATATTATTTGAGTGATTAAAAATCATAATCATATCATCCATCTTTTCAACAATTCCTATAGTTTTATAAGCAACTCATTTATCTAAAAACAATTTTAAATTATAATACTTTCTTTAACAAGCATATCATTATCTATTATCTAAAGTATGCTTTAAATCACTCTGCACAATCGATATATTAAATAAGATAATAAGCCAGATAAAAGAATCTTTATGATTATCAATGTCCTTCTATAAATGTCAACATTAGAAAAAGGTATTGTCAAAATGACAATACCCCATAAACCAACTAGTAAAAAATCAAAGATATTATAAATAATATTACTTGGCATCTGCAAATTGTGAGTTATACAATTTTTCGTAGAATCCTTTTTTAGCAAGCAATTTATCATGAGTTCCTTGCTCAATAATATCACCATGATTCATAACTAGAATCAAATCAGCATTACGAATCGTGGATAAACGATGAGCAATTACAAAGCTTGTTCTACCTTCCATAACACGATGCATCGCTTCTTGAATCATCTTTTCTAAGCGTGTATCTACTGAAGAAGTTGCTTCATCCAAAATTAATATTTTTGGATCTTTTAAAATAGCACGAGCAATCGTTAATAGTTGCTTTTCTCCTTGAGAGATATTATTTGCTTCTTCGTTTACTAAAGAATGATAACCATCCGGTAATGTTCTTATAAAATGATGAACATTAGCCATCTTAGCTGCCGCAATAATTTCATCTTTTCGAGCATCTAAGCGTCCATAACGAATATTATCATAGATACTACCAGAAAATAACCAGGTATCTTGTAAAACCATACCAAACATATCTCTAAGTTCTCCACGTTTCATATCTTTGATATTAACACCATCAATAGAGATACTTCCACCATCTACGTCATAAAAGCGTAATAATAAATTGATTAAAGTTGTCTTTCCGGCTCCGGTTGGTCCAACAATCGCAACCATTTGTCCACTTTTAATTTCAATATTTAAATCTTTAATTAACTCAGTATCACCATAACCAAAGCTTACATGATTGAATGAAACATTACCATTAATATTTTCAATATGCTTTGGCGGATTTAATTCTGGTATTTCTTCTTTTTCATTTAAAATTTCTAATACTCTTTCCATAGCGGCAAAAGCTGCTTGAATTTGCGATGAAAGTGATGAAATTTGTGAAAGAGGATCGTTTACCTGCCAAATGTAACGGACAAATGCTTGCAAATTACCAACAGAAATATTACCTGCTAATATTTGCATAGTTCCAACTACCGCAACAACACCAATTGTCAAATAAGTAACCAAGGAATTTAAAGGCCCTATTGTACTAGAAACAAATTGGGCATCACAGGCATTTGAACGTAAATTTTCATTAAGTTTTTTAAACTTGGCAATAGAATCTTCCTGTTTATTAAACAATAATATTTCATTATATCCCGTATACATTTCCGTAATAGCGCCATTTAATGCTCCTAAAGCCTCCTGTTGAGCTTGGAAACGTTTTTGTGAGCGACCAACAATAAATATGGTAATTATAAGAGATATAGGAATAATCATAATCGCAATTAAGGTCATTAATGGTGATATTCCAATCATCATGATAACCGCTAAAATAATTGTTAAAATACCACTTACTACATTAATAAAACTCTGTTGTAATGCATTACTAATTGCATCTACATCATTTGTAATACGGCTTAATACATCACCAAATTGATGATTATCAAAATAACTGATTGGTAGACGACGAATCTTATTTTGCAATGCATTTCTTAAATCGCGCATAGCATGTTGAATAGCATTAGTTAACCAAGTAACAGCAAATACTTGAGAAAGAGTTTTGACTAGATAAACTATAGCTAGAATTATTATAATTCTAATAATAATATTAAAATTAATTTGTAATTTATCTAAACTTGGAGCAAGCGCAATATCGCTTGCTAATTGGGTAGTAACCATTCCCTCTATGCTAGGAGCTATGACCATAGCTACAACGCTTAAAATAACTAATAATATAGCGCCGATGAATTGCCATTTATATGGAGCAATAAAAGGTCTAATTCCTAGAATTGTTTTCTTAATTGAACTTAATTTCTTATTCATCTAAATATTAGGCAAGGATACTCTAACTTCTATAAGTTAGAGAGGAATTGCCTGCTCCTTTCTTCTTTTAAATAACTATTCCTTGCACTAAGCAATTGCAATTTCTTATAACTTATTGCTGCATTTACTTTACTACCATCAAGCTTTCTTATATCAAAATATCCTGATTGTCTTCTTCCAAAAATAAATGCTTCTATATTATCAAAAGTTTTAACTTTATCAAATAACCTAAATCCTTTAACTATATATGGTGCTTGATTACGTTTCTTAATTCCACCTTTTAATATGTTTGCTTTAAGGATTTGTCTATTATGACAACGTACTTTCTTTTGATAAATAATCTTATTTAATGGCTTAGCTTCAAAATTTTGTGCTATACAATATGCATCATTATAATGCTCTTTTGCTAAACCTAATTTAATGCGATTACTTTTTGTTA
>CASEWY010000171.1 GCA_949291625.1 uncultured Bacillota bacterium | reverse complement strand
TCCCTTCAATTATGATTTCACTTTTGCTGGATTACCAAATGCTATCGAATTGCTTGGAATATCTTTTGTTACAACACTCCCGGCACCAATAACTGAGTTATCTCCAATTGTAACTCCAGGCAATATAGTACAATTTCCCCCTATCCAGACATTTTTGCCAATAGTTACAGGTTTCCCAAATTCAACAACCGCAATTCTTTCCTCTGGATCTAGTGAATGGCAAGCGGTATAAATATGGGTATTTGGTCCAATCAAAGTATGTCCTCCTATTTTTACAGGGCAAACATCTAATATCACGCAGCCATAGTTAAGCATTACGTTTTTTCCGATAAAGATATTGTATCCATAATCGCAGTAAAAAGGTGGTTTGACCCAAGATACGCCATCAGTATTGATTAATTTTCTCATCAATCGTGATTTCATATTTATTTCGTTGAAACTTCTTTTATTATACTTTGTACATATTCTACTTGCTCGCGCTCGATCAAGGACTAGTCTGGGATCAGCTGGATTGTATTTTTCTCCAGTTATCATTTTTTCTTTTTCTGTTTTCAATCCTATGGCTCCTTTTATTGCTATAAACTATTCTTATCTTTTTTTGATTAAAGAACCTATTCCCAAGCCCAAGCATAAACCTATGCCCACACCAAAACATATACCTAAAGGAATGTTGTCAGTAAAAATACCTACAACAACTCCTAGTGATGTTCCAATACACATTCCTACTGCCATTCCCTCTGACATATATGTTTTAGTTTCATCTTTGATCTCTTTCTTATTATCCATAATCAAACCCTTTAGAAAGAATAATCTAATGCCTTTACCTACAAGCCAATGGGAACAATTGCAACTGCCGATAAAGACGATTT
This sequence comes from uncultured Bacillota bacterium, assembly GCA_949291625.1. Lineage (GTDB taxonomy): Bacteria > Bacillota_I > Bacilli_A > Erysipelotrichales > Erysipelotrichaceae > JALEVB01. The sequence continues at coordinate 2,518 of CASEWY010000171.1, read as the reverse complement.
TTCGACAAATCGTTGCAAAAGTGTTGCAAAAATCCTCTGGGGAATAATAGTCACGTGGCTAGCACCGATAAATAAAGGCTTTTTGACGACCTCCAAGCCGAATACTACTATTCGAACTCTATAGTTCCAGGAGGCTTAGAAGTAATATCTAATAATACACGATTAACATGTTTAACTTCATTTACGATTCTATTAGAAATAATAGCTAATACATCATATGGTATCTTTGCCCAGTCAGCTGTCATACCATCAATTGAAGTTACCGCTCTAATCGCAACCGCATAAGCATAGGTCCTTTGATCCCCCATTACTCCTACTGATTTCATATTTGTTAAAGCAGTAAAGTATTGCCAGATATCTCTTTGTAGACCAGCTTTAGCAATCTCTTCACGTAAAATAGCATCCGATTCTCTAACTATTTCTAATTTTTCTTCAGTAATTTCCCCAATTACACGAATGCCTAATCCCGGACCTGGGAATGGTTGACGCCATACCATATCTTCTGGTAAACCTAATTCCATACCTAATTGACGAACTTCATCTTTAAATAATGTATTTAATGGTTCAATTAATTTAAATTGCATATCTTCAGGCAAACCACCTACATTATGATGTGATTTAATTGTTTGAGCAGTCTTAGTACCACTTTCAATTACATCGGTATATAAAGTACCTTGAGCTAACCATTTAATATTTTCTCCAGCTACTAATTTCTTTACTTCTTCATCAAAAGTATAAACAAATTCATTACCGATAATCTTTCTTTTTTGTTCAGGATCACTTACACCCTTCAATTTATCTAAGAATTTTTTTGAAGCATCTATCTTAGTAAGATTTAATTGCATATTCTTACCAAACATTTCCATGACACTTTCAGCTTCACCTTTTCTTAATAAGCCATGATCAATGAACATACAATATAATTGTTTACCGATTGCTTTATGTAATAAAGCGGCTACAACACTAGAATCTACACCCCCAGATAAAGCTAATAATACTTTATCATCTTTAACTTGTTGGCGAATTTCTTCTACTTTCATATCGATAAAACTAGCCATTGACCAATTAGCCTTAGCATGACAAATTTCAAATACAAAGTTTTTCAACATTTGTAAGCCATGTTCACTATTTCTTACTTCTGGATGAAATTGTACGGTATAAATATTCTTTTCTAGATTTTGACTAGCAGCAAATTCACAAGTATCGCTACTAGCTATTTTTTCAAAACCAGGTGCTAATTTACTAACTTGATCACCATGAGACATCCATACCATTTGATGAGGGTCTAAGCCTTTAAATAAAGGTGAATCTTGAATAGTAATATCAGCTCTACCATATTCTTTTTTCTCACAAGCTTTTACTTGACCACCATTCATATAGTGGGTCATTTGCATACCATAACAAATACCTAAAATAGGTAAACCTGATTCAAAGATACGAGGATCGCATTTTGGTGCATCTTCCTCATATACGCTATTTGGACCACCACTAAAGATAATACCTTTAACATCTTTTAATGCTAAGATTTCTTCTAGGGTCATTGTATTTGGATGTAATTCACTATATACCCCATATTCTCTTATTCTTCTAGCAATCAATTGATTATATTGACTTCCAAAGTCTAATACTACGATCTTATCTGCCATATTCTACCTCATTTTATTATTTAAACTTGCTTTGATGAAACCTGTAAATAGAGGATGAGCTCTATCTGGTCTGCTCTTGAATTCTGGATGATATTGTACTCCAACAAAGAAATCATTATGAACATTTTCTACTGCTTCTACTAAGCGTCCATCTGGTGAAGTACCTACGATTTCTAAACCTTTTTCATTATATTCATCACGATATTTATTATTGAATTCATAACGATGACGATGTCTTTCACTAATACTATTTGTACCATAGCATTTAGCTAATAAACTTCCTTCTTTGATTGAACAAGGATAAGCTCCTAGACGCATTGTTCCACCCTTATCGATATCATCATTTTGTCCAGGCATAAAGTCAATTACTTTATGTGTACTTAATTCATCAAACTCTCTACTATTTGCATCCTCATAACCTAAAACATTACGTGCAAATTCAATTACCGCAATTTGCATACCTAAACATAAACCTAAATAAGGAACATTATTTTCTCTAGCATAACGGCATGCCGCTACTTTTCCTTCAATACCACGATCACCAAAACCACCAGGTACGATGATACCATCTACATCTCCTAAAATATCTTCAATAGTATCATTGGTAATATCTTCAGCTTCAATCCATTTGATATTAACCTTAGTACCATTTTCATAACCACCATGGCGTAATGATTCAATAACTGAAAGATATGCATCATGTAAACGCACATATTTACCTACTAAACCAATAGTAACTTGTTCCTTACAACTATGTACCTTTTCTAACATATTATTCCAATGAGTCAAATCAATATTTGGTGCATCGATATGTAATTCACGACAAACTATTTCTGAAAGATTTTGTTCTTCTAACATGATTGGTGCTTCGT
>CASEWY010000170.1 GCA_949291625.1 uncultured Bacillota bacterium | reverse complement strand
TTTATTTTACTATAATAAACTATATTTTTAAATGGATATAATTTATAAGAAAAATAAGAATTATAATATTGACAATAAATATAAAAAATATATAATTTAATTAAGGAGGGATTTAATGTTTGAATGGTCAAAAGGAAATGCTTTTTTAAAAGTAGTAACTATCTATAATAACAATTTCACTTTAAATAATAGTGCCATGCAACCATTTAAAGATTGCAAATGGTGCATGATAGGCATCGACAGAGCAAATAAACAAATTGCTATAAAGCCTATAAGCAAACAACAAATTGATCTTAACATCTACCCTTTAGAAAACTTACATAAGATTTTTATTGGTAAAGGCTATGCCCGCATAAGCAATAAAACCATGATAAATGAAATAAGTAAATTAATAAATCAAGAATGCAATGGTCAAAAGTTTGCCTGCGAATATGATGAACATGAAGATATGTTAATCATCGATTTAAATAACATGATATAGGAGGTACCAACATGTATTTTTGGTTATGGATAATAATCATTGTTATAAGTTTAATTGTTGAATTTCTCTCTGCGATTCAACTTACAAGTGTATTTTTTGCCCTTGGTGCTATATGTGCTTTGATTGCTAATCAATTAAATGCTAGTTTTATAATTCAATTAATTATTTTTACTATCATTTCAATACTTAGCATTTTAATTATTAAACCAATTGCTTCACGATATCTACAAGGCAATATCATAAAGACAAATGCTGATAGATGCATAGGCCAAAAAGCCATCTTATTGAAAGATATAAGTTTAGATACTTGGGGTGAAATAAAAGTAAATAATGTATTATGGCACTGTATTTCAGTAGATAATAAACCAATTACCAAAGGTAACCTAGTTAAAATATTAGCTATTGAAGGTGCCAAATTAATAGTTGAAAAAATATAAGGAGGTTTTAACATGTTAGATTTTTTCACTTTTGTAACCACTATTGTAATTATTATTTTAGTGCTAAGTCTTTTAGTTAGCTGTATCAAAATCGTACCACAAGCTAAATCTTATGTTGTTGAAAGATTAGGTGCTTATCACAAAACTTGGAATGTAGGTGTACACTTTAAAATACCTTTCATCGATCGTATCGCTTGTAAAGTATCATTAAAAGAAATAGTTTTAGACTTTGCTCCTCAACCTGTTATTACTGAAGATAACGTGACTATGCAAATTGATACTGTTATCTATTTTCAAATAACTGATCCTAAACTATATACTTATGGGGTAGAATCACCAATTGCTGCTTTGGAAAACTTAACAGCTACAACTCTAAGAAATATCATTGGCGATTTGGAATTAGATGAAACCCTTACTTCAAGAGATATCATAAATTCCAAGATGCGTTCTATTCTCGATGAAGCAACTGATCCTTGGGGAATTAAAGTAGGAAGAGTTGAAGTTAAAAATATAATTCCTCCTGCTGATATTCAAGAATCTATGGAAAAACAAATGCGTGCCGAACGTGAAAGAAGAGAATCTATCTTAAGAGCTGAAGGTGAAAAGCGTGCTGCTATCTTGACTGATGAAGGTGAAAAGGAATCCACTATCTTGCGAGCAACAGCTAAAAAAGAAGCAATGATTGCAGAAGCTGAAGGTCAAGCTCAAGCTATGGAAAGAATTTATCAAGCACAAGCTCAAGGTATTAAAATGATAAATGATGCTAATCCATCACAAGCATATCTAACAATTAAAGGTTTTGAATCTTTAAACAAAGTAGCTGATGGTAAAGCAACTAAATTAATAATTCCTTCAAATATCCAAGATATTGCTGGAACTCTTGCTTCCTTAACTGAAGTAGTAAAAACAACTAATAAAGATTAAAAAAAAATGGGCTAGTTCGCTAGCTCATTTTAACTATAATTCAAATGTAGGATCTTCCAATTTAGCAATTAATTCTTTAATTGTCATGACTAAGTCAAAGTCCAAAGGTTTTTGATGTTTATTGATTAAACAATCAGTCAACAAAACTGTCTTCATCCCTAATTCTTTAGTAACCATATCCTCATCAACATCATTACCTATCATTATGCAATTATCACTTGTTTCCCCTATCTTTTCTAATATTTCTTTATAATATGCTAGATTAGGTTTACAATAATGACAATTTTCATAAGTCGTTACTAATTCAAAATCATCTAATTTTAAATTCACAAAGTTCATTCTTTGCTTAGTACCTTCTTGAGGAAAAAGAGGATTAGTAGCTAAAATCAAACGATAACCTCGCTTTTTTAAAGCATCTACCAAGCGACGACCATCATCATCAACGCTACATGCATTGATGGTTTTTTTAAATTCTGTACGATAAAATTCTAAAAACTTATCATTATTTGGTTCTTCATTAAAACATTCTTTAAAAACATGGGCAAAGCGCTCTTCGTTAGTCATACTACCATCATTTTTAACCATGGCATATGTGCCTTTAGCCACTGTCTCTACTAGTTTTTTAGGTTCATATTGATCAGCACAATATTCAGCCAATAAGCCAAAATAGTACTTGGTAAATTGTTCAACATCCATTTTTAACAGTGTACCATCAAAATCTAACAAAACTGTCTTCATACTAATCTCTTTTCATATCCTCCACTAACCTTAGCACCCTCATTCACAATCACAAAAGCATGTTCATCTAGATGCGTTATTTCTTTACGAATGCTTTCTACTTCAAACTTATTACAAACGATTACTAAAACTTCCATTTCACTATCGGTATAAGCTCCAAAACCTTTCCAATAAGTAACTCCTCTTCCATACTCTTTTAAAACCATCTTTTTAACTTCAGGATGCTTAGTAAAAATCATCATATTCATGTCAATATTCTGCTTATGGCATTTATCTGTAAAATAAGAAAAAATAGCTACATAAATAATAGAATAAGCTGCTGTTTCAAAATTAAACAAATATGCACACAAACTATAGACAAAAATATTCAAAATCAAAAAAACTTTACCTACAGAAAAATTCTTCCAATTACTAGCAGCATAGACCCCAATAATATCTGGACCTCCCCCACTAGCATTACTTGACAAAATCATTCCCACACCAAAACCACCAATAATACCACCAAATACAATTGAAGCAATTATATCATTTACTAGAGGAACTTCAGGAATAGGAACTAATGAAAAAGTCAAAGATTGAACAATCAAAGAAATGAAAGTTCCCAATAGAAATCTTTTACTAATCTTGTTATAACTTAAAATAAATAAAGGAATATTCAATAAAACATTGATAAATCCTGCAATATCAAAATCAAAAGATATATTTGCATATGTCTTTAAACATGTTCTAATAATTTGAGCAATACCAATAAAGCCCCCATTATATAGACCCATAGGGGTAATGAATAAATTGACACTAGTCGCAAATATCATAGAACCTAAAACAATGCCTAAAATTTGTTTAGGACTATAAGAATTATTCTTCATCCAAAATTTCCACCTTGGTCATAACATCGCCATTATGCATATTTCTAACGGCACCTAGATTATCTATTACTTGACCAAATACGGTATGTACACCATCTAGATGAGGTTGTGGTTGATGACAAATAAAGAATTGGCAACATCCCGTATCTTTACCACGATGAGCCATACTCATAGTACCAGCTATATGTTTATGAATATTTTTATCACATTCACATTTAATAGTATAGCCTAAATCACCAGTACCATTACCATAAGGACATCCCCCTTGACTAACAAAACCAGGAATTACCCTATGGAAAGTTTTTCCATTATAATAACCTTCTTTAACTAATTTTACAAAGTTATTTACGGTAATTGGTGCTTCATCCGGATATAAAACAAAAGGGATTTCTGCTCCATTTTCCATAATAATTCTACCTTTAATCTCACTCATTTTTAATTCTCCTTATTTTTTAAAACAACTGTAGTTTTTGCCGCTTTCACAATAGCATTAGCAGGAATAAATCCTCTTACACAAGATGTAGGATAAACATTAGAATTTCTTCCAATAATCGTTCCCGGATTTAATACTGCATTGCATCCAACTTCAACATGATCACCAAGCATTGCTCCAAACTTTTTAACATTAGTATGCATTACTTTCAACTTGCCATCTTCTTCATATTTAACATCTACTAATGAACGATCTGATTTTAAATTTGAAGTAATTGAACCAGCTCCCATATGTGATTTAAAGCCTAAAATACTATCACCTACATAATTATAATGTGGAACTTGTACATTATCAAAAATGATCGTATTCTTTAATTCAACTGAATTACCAATAACACAATTTTCGCCAACTAAAGCTGAACCACGAATATAAGCACAATGTCTTACTTCCGTATTAGCGCCAATAATAACTGGCTTATCAATAAAAGCTGTAGGGGCAATTTTTGCACTTTTATGCACATAAATTTGCTCATCAAGTTTAATATATTCATTCATATCTAAATTTTGTTGTAAAGCGATAATCATATCTTTAATGCCACTTAAAGCTTCCCAAGGATAAGTAAACTGCTTTAAATAATCGGCAGCCAAGGTATGATTTAGATCAAATAATTCTTCAATTTTAAACATAATTTCCACCCCAATTCCTATTTATTTTAGCACAAATAAAACAACTTTTGAACAAAGCCAAAAGTTGTTTTAAACTATAAATTATGTAATTGTTCCTCTAATAAGCGAATAACCTTCTTATTTGTTTTAATTACTTCTAATAAATCTTCATTATTTTCCATTGCTACCCCAGTTTCTACACTAATAAAATAAGCTTCACCCAAACGACAATAAGCTTTTTTCAAAGTTCTTTCATGATAACCAATTTGCGATTTAATATCCAATTTATTCTTTTCTTTATTAACTTTAGTCGCAACGTAATTAACACTTTCATTAACCGCTTTAGTAGTCTTATTCAATAATTCTTCAATTTCTTTTTGTAAATCATCCATAATTTTTATCTCCTTTTGATTAAATCTTCCACAATTTCTTTAATTTTACTTGCTTCATTTAAGCCTTTATAAATTAAATCGGCAATACCACTAATAATAATATCCGCATAAATCTTTGGCTGACTTATTTCAATTTTATTTTCCTTTACACCTTCTTCTAAAATAGATTGAAAGATTTTACTAGCTTCTATTTTAGTTTGTTTTAAGCTCTTATTAACAATTGCATCTAATTTATCTTCATCAAAATTATGCAAAATATCATCAAATACATTCGTAACATTATTAATAAATTTATCTAAATCATCATCAAATGATTTCATGGTTAAATCCTTATTTAAATTATTACAAATAATCTTTTCATATTTTGCTACAATTGCATCAATAAGATCATCCTTAGATTTAAAATAATAATAAAATAAGCCTTGAGCTACATTTACTTCTTTTACGATGGCACTAACAGCAGTATTTGCTATACCATTGATGCTAAATAGTTTTTCTGCCGCCTCAATTAATTCATTTTTTCTTACCTCACTATCTTTTGTAACGCGCAATACTATCCACCACCTTATATCTAATATTAGAATAACATTTAACTGACTGATAGTCAATCAATAATATTTCATGGTTTAAATAAATAAAATAGTTTATAATAGTGGCATGAAATATAAATGTCCAATATGTAATGAAGAATTAACAATTAAAGATAAACAAATGATATGCCCTAATAATCATTCTTTTGATCGTGCCAAAAGTGGTTATTTCAATCTATTCATAACCAATTCAACTAATCATGGCGATAATGATAATATGACAAATGCTAGAAAAGATTTTTTAAATAAAGATTATTATCTTCCTTTAAAACAAGAAATAATCAATATTTTAAAAGAATATAATTTTAATAATTTAGTAGACTTCGCTTGTGGTGAAGGATATTATACTAAGGATTTTCCTATTAAAGAAAAATGCGGTATAGACCTTTCAAAAAAAGCCATTACAATTGCTTCTAAACAAGATAAAACTACCCAATATCTAATATCTTCTATTTTTAAGACGCCATTATACGATGAAACAATCGATTGCATAACTACCATATTTGCACCGATTGCTATTGATGAAATAAGAAGATTATTAAAACCCCAAGGAATATTTATTTTAGTAAATCCGGGTATCGATCATCTATATGAATTAAAACAAGTAATATATGATAATCCCTATAAAAATGAAGAATATTCATTTGACTTTGAAAATTTAACTTTAGTTAATATTCATAAAGTACAAGGCAAGATGAACTTATCTTCAAATGAAGATATAAAAAACTTATTTACTATGACCCCATATTATTTAAAAACTAGTAGAAATGATGCCGCTAAATTAGATAATATTAATTCTCTAGAAATAACCTATGATTTTAATATCTATATATTTAAAAAAGATCTTTAAGCAAATAACTTAAAGACCTTTTTTTAATTAATTAGCTAATGCATAATTTGCCGCAGTTTCACCAGCAATCTTACCAGAAACAAACATCCACATTTGTGCTTGTCCACCCCAAGGTGTATATGGTTTACCACCAGCATTTTCTACACCTTCAGAATCTTGACCAACTGCAAATAAGTTTTCAATAGGTGTACCATCTTCTCTTAGAACATTGCAATTAGCATCTATATCTAATCCGCCAACTGTACCATAAGCATAACCAGCACATTCAACTAAATAATATACGGTTTCATCATCACCAAGTGATTCAATAGTTGTAGCTTCATCCATGCCAAGTTGTTGAGCTAATTCAGAAGCTGTACCTTTAAATACATTCTTAGTTTCAATACCTACTTCCATAATTTTATCAATTGTTTCAATAGGTGTACCAGCTTCTACAACTCCACCAGAAGTTAAAGCAATTGGAGCAGCTGCAGCTTGTGCTTCCGTTAAACCATTAGTTCTAATATTATCAATATCTTCTTGAGAATAAATATTATAGTAATGGAAACCTGGAGCATATACAATACCAACTGTTAATTCAGAACTATCACCATCACTAGTACCAGTATCATCTAAGTTTTGATAGAAAGATCCATCTTCCTTCAAAGCACTAACATCAGTAGTTAAAGATAATGATGTTAACACGGTCTTTTCTTCAGGTGTTAATGAATCATCACGAATTAAATTAGGAATTTGCGAAATATGTACCATTGGTAAAGTATCTAAGGCATAAGTAGCTCCACCTGCTGAAATTCCCATTTGGATACCAGCACCTTTATTCACTGTATCACCAACTGCATTAATAGTGCTACCAAATATTTCATTCATCATCTCATCATTACCTAAGAAACCACCAGTAGCTAAAATTACCGTCTTACCATATACTTCATATTGTGTTCCATCATAACTTACTGCATGTACACCAATTACATTTCCACCTTCATCAAAGATTAGTTCATCAGCTGTAAGTTCTAATTGATAATCATTCTTTTCATTCATTGCCTTAGCTTGATCTAAAGCATTTTGGAATTGCCATAATTTATCTGGTCCTAAATCATACCATTTTGTATTATCTTCATCAGCAGTAAAGACAATCCATTCTTTATCCCAATCAGGTCTTACAAAAGATGCCAAATAGCCAGATTCTCCACCAAAAGCCTTACCATCAAATGAGAAACCAAATGTATCCATATAATAA
>CASEWY010000169.1 GCA_949291625.1 uncultured Bacillota bacterium | reverse complement strand
ATAAATCTCATCCATCATTATATAAATATGATTATGATTATAAAGGCTTTAAGTGGATAGATGCGGATAATAATGAAGAGAGTATCTATAGTTATTATCGTGAAGCAGATGATGAATGTATCGTTACAGTATTAAATATGACGCCAATTGCACGACCTCAATTTAAATTAAAAGTTCCATATAAAGGTAGTTACATGGAATTAATTAATTCGGAAAGAGATATTTATGGTGGTTGCAATATGTGTAATTTTAAACCAGTACAAAGCAAATATGATCGCAAGACTAAACAAGACAATATCATTATCGATATAGCACCATTTGGTGGGGTAATGTTTATATGTAAAAAACGTAAGGAAAGGAAAAAATAGTTAATGTTTAAAAATAAGGAAGAATTCAAAAAAGAATTTGCAGAAAAAGTTGAATCTGTTTTTGGTCGTCCAGTAGAAGATTCACATTTATCTGAAAAATATATTACTTTAGGTTATATGATTAGAGACTATGTGAGCTTAAATTGGAAGGATTCCAAATATATCGTAAGCGATAATCAAGAAAAATCGATGTATTATTTCTCTATGGAATTTTTGATGGGTCGCTTATTGACTAACAACTTAATGAATTTAGGTATCTATGACATAGTTAAAGATGGATTAAATGATTTAGGTATCGACATTAATGAACTAGAAAATGTAGAAAGTGATGCTGGTTTAGGTAATGGTGGTCTAGGAAGACTAGCTGCTTGTTTCTTAGATAGTTTAGCAAGCCAAGGTTATGCTGGTAATGGTAACTGTATTCGTTATAAATATGGTTTATTTAAGCAATTGATTGATGATGATGGCAATCAAATTGAAGTTCCTGATCAATGGTTGAAGATTGGTAACGTTTGGGAAGTTAGAAAACCAAAACATTCTTTTGATGTTAAATTCTGGGGTCGTGTTGAAATGGGTGAAAGAACACCAGATGGCAAAATGACTTTTAATCATGTTGATTATGAAGCGGTTAGAGCGATTGCTTATGACATGCCAGTTGTAGGAGCTAACAATCGTCAGACTAATACTTTGCGTTTATGGAGTGCTGAACCTAGTGAAGATTTACCTAAAAATAAAGACTTTAGAAAATATTTGGAAGAATTAGAAGAAATATGTTTGAATGTTTATCCTGATGATTCAACTGAAGATGGTAAGATTCTACGCTTGAAACAACAATATTTCTTTGTTAGTGCAGGATTACAAGCTATTGTTAAACAACATTTGCGCAATTATGGTACATTGGACAATTTTGCGGATAAAGTAGCTATTCAATTGAATGATACCCATCCAGCATTGGCTATTCCTGAATTAATGCGTATTTTGATGGATGAACATCGTTATGAGTGGGAAGATGCATGGAATATTGTAGTAAATACCATGTCATATACTAATCATACGGTTTTAGCTGAGGCTTTAGAGAAGTGGCCAGTTTCTTATGTTAGACGCTTGTTACCACGTATTTATATGATCATTGAAGAGATCAATCGTCGTTGGTGCCAAGAAGTTCGTGAAAAATTCCCAGAAAAATACTATTTGGTACAAAGAGTTTCAATTATCAAAGATGATCAAGTTTATATGGCTAGCTTGGCAGTAATTGGTTCTCATAGTATCAATGGAGTTGCGAAGATTCATAGTGATATTATTAAGAATGATGTATTTAAAGACTTTGTAAGAATGTATCCTGAAAGATTTAATAATAAGACCAATGGTATTACTCATCGTAGATGGTTATTATATTCTAATCCACAACTTACTAAGTTATTAGATGAAACTATTGGTAATGCTTATCATAAAGATTTTGATAGAATTATCGATTTGATGGATCATGTAGAAGATGAAAAATTGCAGACTGAATTCTTACAAGTTAAACGTGAAAGAAAAGTTATTTTAGCTGATTATATTAAGAAAGTTTGTGGAATTGATATCAATCCGGATAGTATCTATGATGTGCAAGCTAAGCGTTTGCATGCTTATAAGCGTCAATTATTGAATGTTTTCCATATCATATATCTATATCAAAGATTGAAGAGTGATCCAAACTTTAAGATTTACCCACGTACATTTATCTTTGCGGCAAAAGCAGCACCTGCTTATGTATTTGCTAAGCAAGTAATTAAATTAATTAATCGTTTGGGTATGGTTATTAATAATGATCCTAGTGTTAATCAAATGTTGAAGGTAGTATTTATACCTAATTATAGTGTATCTATTGCCGAGATATTGATGAATGCTGCTGATGTTAGTGAACAAATTAGTACAGCTGGTAAGGAAGCTAGTGGTACAGGTAATATGAAATTCATGATGAATGGTGCAATTACTTTGGGTACTTTAGATGGCGCTAATGTGGAAATCGATCAATTAGTTGGTAGAGGAAATGATG
>CASEWY010000168.1 GCA_949291625.1 uncultured Bacillota bacterium | reverse complement strand
TAAAAAGGTTGTTATAGTTGATGAGTTAGATAAAAGCCTGCATCCATATTTAATCGAAATGATTGTTCAAATGTTTAATGATCCAGATATTAATAAAAATGGTGCTCAATTAATTTTTAATACTCATGACACTAATTTATTGAGATTAAATATTTTAAGACGTGATCAAATATGGTTTACCGAAAAGAATGATGATAATGGGGTAAGCACATTATATCCTTTAAGCGATTTTTCCGTTAGAAATAGCGAAAATGTGGAAAAAGGATATATGTTAGGACGATATGGAGCTGTTCCGTTTATCAAAAATGATTTTTACTTAAGAGAAGAAAAATGAGCAAAAATAGGATTATCAGCAGTGATAGAGTAAGACAAATTAGAAAGCCTAAAACTAAAATATTAATTGCCGTTAAAGGCAAAAACAAAACTGAGAAAAACTATTTTAACAACTTTGAAAATGGTCAAAAACCATATAATATTTCCTATGCTAGAGGAACCAATACCGATCCATTAAATTTAGTTACTATGCTAATTAAAGAAATAAAAGAATTAGGACTCGATTTGCAAAATGGCGATATGGCTTATTGCGTATTTGATACAGATACTAATCAAGAAAAGAACATAATAATCAATAAAGCCATTGAACTAGCTAAAAAGAATAGAATAACAGTTATCACATCATCACCATGCTTTGAAATATGGTTCTTATTACATTATATCTACACAACCGCGAGCATGAGTAATGATGATGTGATTAAAGCTCTCAAACAACATTATCCAAAATACGAAAAGAATATTAATATTTATCCATATATTAAAGAAAATTTAAATGAAGCTATTTTACGTTCAAAAAGATTAGAACAATATCATCTAAACAATAATCATACAATCGGTAACGTTGAAGCCAATCCAAATACTGAAGTATATAAAGTTATAGAATACTTAACAAAAAATAACTAGGAAAATCCTAGTTATTTTTTTGTTTTACTTAGTTAAAATGATTTATTTCTAGAAAGCATCAAATATTCCGTCGAAGGCATCAGTGACAAAAATATCATTATCGCCTTGTAATTTATCGCCTGTAGACGCTGCAATAACATCATCTAAAGAAATATTTTCAATAACTAAAGTTGGTTCAACATAAATTTTCTTCATTTTTAATTCTCCTTATTAGGCAACAACTGCATTTAATAATGCAATACTATTATTTGTTAAAGATGACATAATTTTATCATCAGCTAAATATGCTTCAGCAACAGATCTAACAGAGTGACGTGCTTCAGACATAATATGGAATGTTCCATCAGATGAGGTCATGTAGCAAACTGCTGCAAACTCTTCATCCAATAAATTTTCTAATCCATTTAGCACTAATGCATATTGGACATAATTTGCTTCTTCTGGAGTAGCTGCTTCAGTATCGTTAATATTCATTACATAAGCAGGTATAAGTTTTCCTGAATCATAATACTTGACTTCCATGGATTCCAAATCATGTTTAAATCCATCTAAAGTAAAATCACTTTCAAGACCTAGATATGAGTCTAATGAATCAATTAAAGAGCTAGCTTGTGCAATAATAACACCATAATCAGCATTTTCATCATATAAATTAACTGGTATATTTGTACCAAATCTAATACCTGCTCCAGTAATAGTAGCAGAACCCCTGCAGTAAAGTTGCATCGAACCAGTCGCGTACAATGAATCCCTGCCAGTTAAAGTAATTTTAAACTTTCTTGTTCCATCTCCAGAAAATGTAAATGTTGTTCCATCTCCGTTTTCAGTACCTTTTACTTCATTATTATTTTCATCAACAACAATTAAATTTTCAGATAAAGAAAGTGTAAGTCCGGTGAGCGTAAATGAATTAATTTTTGATTCATTATTTGTTATTTCAATGTATCCATCCTTATAAAATTGAATCTCGCCATTATATCCATTATACATAAGCAATTCAACATCTGTACCTGAAATAGTCCAAGCACTAGAATCTAATCCCATTGCTTCTACCATTTCATTCGGTGAATATTTAGTTTGTTTATCATCACCAAAATCAATATTATTAAATACTATATTTTCATTAAAAACGCCATTTGAATATCCAGATAATTTAAGTGAAGTACTTGTAATGGACGAATCAAAATAAGTTTCAGCAGATTCTGGTTTTATTTTATAAAGAACAATTCTCCCATAATTAGAGTCTGTTGCATTACTAGAAGCATAATTTTTAATATAAAAATATGAACCATTAAAAAGCCACTGTCTATTTTTAACATGCGGAGCACTAATATCAATAAAATTATTCGTATCGTACTTAAACAACCAATCATATTCATGATTATCATCGAGTGAGTTGCTTAAAAGTAAATTGTCTTTTGTCGTATAAACATAGCCTGTCTTATCAAAACCATTATAATATATAGTACCTGTATTATCATTAGAAATATCAATACTAAAAGTTTGCGCATTAGATATATCTGTATTGATTTTAAATCTTTGATTATTATCATAGTTAGAAACATATCCCTGAAAAGACTCTTTCATAACTATGCCCATTAAATAATCACCAGATACAATATCATCTTGCGATGAAACAAGCGTCGCAGTTTTTCCATCATAAGTTATTTCTTTTTCTAATTCTGCAGCATTTGCACTAGTTACACCATCTGCTGCAGACAAAGCAAAAATACCTCCGCCCACGAGCAAAGAAGCTGTAACTAATAATTTTAATTTGTTCATTTGTTTGCCCCCTATAAATAAATTAAAATATTGTTTACATGAAAAATGTTATCAC
>CASEWY010000167.1 GCA_949291625.1 uncultured Bacillota bacterium | reverse complement strand
TTAAATAATAGTGAATATTTCTTATATTTAGCTTTGCAAGGTATTACTTTATTTAGTGTTGCGTTAGATATTACTTGGTTTTTCTATGGGGTAGAAGATTTTAAGAAGGCAAGTTTGCGCAATATGTTTGTAAAGATCTTTGGTATTATTTTAATTTTTATATTTGTTAAAGGGCCAGAAGATCTAGTTAAATTTATTTTGATTAATACATTATCTGGGGTATTAGGACAATTTATCATGTGGGTTCAATTGCGCCATTATATTGATTTTTGTAAAGTTAGTATAAAAGGTATTTTGCGTCATTTTAAACCTAATATAGCTTTATTTATTCCGCAAATTGCGATAAGTGTATATTCAGTATTAGATATTACCATGTTAGGATATCTAGGCCCTAGAATGAATGAAGTTAACTTTTATGAACAGGCGCAAAAGTTTGTTAAGATGTTTTTATTCTTTATTACCTCAATTGGTAGTGTAATGTTACCTAGAGTTACTAATGTATTTCATAAGGGTAATTATGAACAGGTAAATGCATATATTAGTAAAACTTTAAAATTTGCTTTATATATGTCTATTCCGATGATTTGTGGCATTGTGGGAATGATACAAAATTTTATCGATTGGTTTTTACCTACATCATATAGTGTTGTAGGAAATATGATTATCGCTACTTCACCTATTATTTTATTTATTAGTTTAAGTAATGTATTTGGTACTCAATTTATGGTGCCTACTGGCGATACTAAGCATTATACTATTTCGGTTGTTACAGCAGCTATATTGAATTTTTGTATTAATTTCATGTTGATTCCTTATTTAGGAGCATATGGCGCTATCATTGGTTCAGTTATTGCAGAAGCTAGTGTTACTTTAATTCAATGGTTCTTTATTAAAAATAAGATTACTATTAGTCTTACTTTAAAAGAATTATTAAAAATAGCTATTAGTTCTTTAGCTATGGTTTATCCTGTTTATTTTGTTGGTCAATTATTAGGCGCTAATATCTTAAGTAATCTAGTACAAATTTGTGTTGGTGTTGTTATTTATATTGGATTATTATTTATTCTTAAAGCTAATTTCTTGTGGGAAATGTTAAATAGTATTAAACAAAGAGGTTTAAAAAATGGTTAAGCTTTCAGTTGTAGTTCCTATTTATAATGTAGAAAAATATTTGCCTAAATGTTTAGATTCTATCATTAATCAAACTTTTAAAGATTTTGAATGTTTCTTAGTAAATGATGGTTCTAAAGATAATAGCTTGAACATCATTAAAGATTATTTAAAAAAGGATGATAGATTTATTCTTATCAACAAGGAAAATGGTGGTTTGAGTGATGCGCGCAATGCGGGCTTAGCTAAGGCAACAGGTGAATATATTTATTTTCTTGATAGCGATGATTTTATTGAAAATGATCTATTTGCTAGATGTATTGATAAGTTAGATCAGACTAGTGCGGATATGGTTATTTTTGATATCTATCAATATCATCAAAAAGATGGTACAAGAGAAATTATTAAGAATTGTTATGATGAGAATAAAGTTTATAAACTTAGTGAACAAAAAGATATTATCTGCAATATTTTAAATGCAGCATGGAATAAAATGTATCGTTTATCTTTATTTAAAGATAATGATATAACTTATCCTTTTGGTTGTTATTATGAAGATCTTGGAACAACCTATAGATTATTATTGAAGGCTAAGGGTATTTGTTTTATCAAAAAACCTTTATATAATTATCTTGTAGATAGGCCTGGTAATATTACTACGGAATTTAGTTTTAAAGTTTATCATGTATTAGATATGGTCAAGTTAACATGTGATTTTTATAAAGCTAATAATGTTTATGATGATTATTATGAAGAATTAAAATTTTTGTCTTTAGTTAATATCATGGAATGTTTAAAGAAGACAAGAAATAGTAATAATCGTAAGATGGTTGAAAAATATATTGATGTTTGCTTTAGTGATATTGAAAAGAATTGGCCTGAATATCCTAAATGTAAATATCATGTTTTAAGAGAAAAAAATGATTGGCTATATATGCATAAAAATCTATTGAAATTTTATTTAAGATGTCGTCAATTGTGGCACTAAGAAAGGATAATATTATGAGTAAAATAACAATAATTGTTCCTATATATAATGTAGAAAAATATTTGCGAAAATGTTTTGATTCGCTTTTAAATCAAACATTTGATGATTATGTTATTATGGCGATTAATGATGGTAGCCCTGATAATTCTCAAGTTATTATCGATGAATATGTAGCTAAATATCCTAAAAAATTTATAGGTATTAAAAAGGCTAATGGTGGTTATGGTAGCGTCTTACAGATGGCAATCGCAAGAATAGAAAGTGAATATTTCTTAATATGTGATCCTGATGATTATCTAGCAGAAGATGCCCTTAGTCATTTATACCAATTAGCTAGTATTTCAGATTGTGATTTAGTTATTGGCGCTAAGAATTATGTCTATAATGATAGTGATAAAATTGATTATGATTTAGCATATAATAAGGCTTATGTACATTTAGATGTTAATAAGGTATATAAACGTAATAGCGATAGATTTGCTGATTTATTATTTGTTGATCCAAGTCCTCATGCAAAGTTATATCGTAGAAGCTTAGCTACGAATATTAAATTTCCTACTAAAGTTGGATATACTGATAATCTATTATTCTATGTTAGTTTATTAAATACAGCTAGTGTTATTTATACTGATAAGCCTTGTGCTTACTATTTGATTGATAGACCAGGAAATTCAATGAGTGATGTTAGTATTAAAGCTATTGATGGTAATATTTTAGTATTTGAAGAAGTAATTAAACAATGTCAAAATTTACAAGCTCCGGATATATTTTATTATCGAATGTTTGAGAGCTATAAATTTATCTTAAGAGAAATGGATAG
>CASEWY010000166.1 GCA_949291625.1 uncultured Bacillota bacterium | reverse complement strand
TATATATAAAGAAAGAAGGGCTATTTATGTTAAGAAAAACATACAAAAAACTATTATCAACAGGTATTGCTTTATCTTTAGGTTTTTCAGTTTCTTATACTATATTGCCTAATCAATCTGCATATGCCTTCAACTGGGGCAATGCTATTGGCGCTGTGGCTATCACTGGTATTCAATATCAGCAATTAGAAAAACAGCTCAATTATCTAGATAGTGATGGTCGTCATGAGTATTTTAATCAAATGAAAAGTGAATTAGGAGAAAATACTGACCCTTATTACAATACTTTATTAGATAATATCATGAACCGTTTGACTTATGCTATCTCCTTAACGGACCCTTCTATTAAAGATAAACCTTATAATTATTTCATTAATCCAAGTGAAGAATATAATGCCTTTTGCACTGTAGGTCATAATTTAAGCGTAAATACTGGTATGTTTAAATTGCTCAATAATAATGAAGATGAACTTGCCATTGTTATTGCTCATGAATTAGCTCATGGTGAAGAAGAACATGTTCAAAGCTCTGCCAAGAAAAGTTTTTCTGTACAATTATTGACTAATCTTTATGCTTCTCAAAATCCTAATATTATATCTATAATTGGTGCGAATGTTCTTCAAAATAATATGATTGCCAAAGGTATAACTAAAGTTCAAGAACAAGATGCTGATGATATTGCTTTTAATTATGCAACAAGCGCTGGTTATAATATCGGTGCTGGTGCTGCTACTTGGCAACGTTTTATCGATAAAATGGGTGAGTCTAAAACTAATTTCGTAGGTGAATTGTTCTCACCTTCTGACCATCCAAGTCATCAATCACGCCGTGATAATTATTCTGATAAACTCACTGACTATAGTAATAATAAAGTAAAGGTTGATAGTAAAACTGGCATGATTAGTGTAAATCGTCATGATTTTATAACACCTGTCCCTGCAAATGATATGAGCAGTCAAGAAAGAGCATATCTAATTGCTGGTAATTTGGCAGCAGTTTATCATAATCATCCTAAAAATCCACCTGAAGCTTATTTAAGTGGAAATACAATTTATATGGGTAATCAAGCAATAATGGTTGTTGAATATGGAGAAAATGGTAATAGTATTGTAAATAAATTAAATTCTATTAGATAATTTGACGGAGGATATAACTAAAAATAGATTAATTACTTTTATCAATGTAGTGATTTATAGTATTAACTTCATTACTTTATCTTGTCTATTATTAAGTGCTTTATATTCTTTTAAGTCTCATCCTCTTTTTATATTATTCTTTGCTTGTAATTGTTGGCTAATAAATCAATTTAAAAATGCTTTATCTCAACTAATACCTAACAGAAAATTGAATTTCTTTATTTGTACTTTAAATATCATTTTAATATTAACTATCATTTTTCATTTAGGATATATTTCCATGTCCTTTCATGACTTCAACTAACAAAAAAGACTTACTACTAATTTGAACTGCACCCCAAAAGTTGGACACAAAACAACTTTTGGAGGTGCAGTTTTTTTATGACTAAATACTCAAATGAATTTAAAGTTAAAGCAATTAAAATGGTTTTAAAAGGAAATTCTATTTCTCATGTAGCTAAAATT
>CASEWY010000165.1 GCA_949291625.1 uncultured Bacillota bacterium | reverse complement strand
GCTCTGTTTCATCGCTTTTTCTTGTGCTACATTGTACCACAATGAAGTCCGCATTTCTATCAGTCTGGCTCTCGCTTTTTCGGAATAGTAAGGTGACTGTCTATTCTCTTATTTATGTTACTTTATGGCACATGAGCATTTATGCAGGTGATGAACTAAATAGAATTCAAAATCATCCCATGGCACTTTGGAAGTGTTATAGAAAAGAGATAGTTGAAACTTTATAAAAAATAGAAGAGTTGTCTATATTGGCACCTCTTCTATTTGTTTAAATGATAATTATGATAATAACTATTATAGATATTTTCATCAAAGTTCATTCTAAACATGAAGGAATATAAGACGTTAATAACAAAGTCCATAGCGATATCACTAGAGAATGGAGCAATCTTATTATCATTACTTTCTTCAGAAGCAATATGGATTACAACTTGAGCATTTACGCATAAAGGATTTAGATTTGGACCAGTAATTAAGATATATGGAGTATTATTCTTTTTCAAATTTTTAGAAATGCATATATTTCTTTCATTAGTTCCATAATATGAAACGATGATAGCTACATGTTTTTCATTAGATATAGTAGATTTAACTCTTTGAAATCCTTGACCGATTTCTAGATTAGAATTTTTTCCCATCCATAATAATTTACTATGAAGATTAATTGCGCTTACTAGAGAATTCCAACTAGCATAAATATCAATTATTTCCGCATCGTTTAATAATAAAGCTGCATGATGAATCATCATATAATCAATGGCAGCATAATTTTCATTTATGGTTTGGATGGCCAAATGTTGAATTTTTTGCGCTACTACTTCTTCACTATCACTTGGAAGAAATGGATAGTTGTTTTCAATTCTTTGAGTATTATTTGCCAAATTAGACATTTCTTTGACGATATTAATCTTTAATTGATTAAAGTTCTTTAATTTTAGCTTTTTACAAAAACGTGATATAGTCGCAACAGAACAAAAGGAGTTTTCGCTTAGTTCATATATGGTCATCTTGCTGACATCATTTAAATTAGCTAAGATGTAGTTAGATAATACTATTTCAGCATCAGTGAAATTACTTTGTTTCTTTAATTTGTCAATTAGTAACATTAGTTAACCCCTTTCAATAAATCATATTATAAATTAAAAAATTATTTGGTGCAAGAATAGGCCCATAATAGGGCCTAAGTATCATTATTACAAGTAATGTGCAAATTATTACGATAATTATTGAGAATTTCTAAAGATAATTAATAAAATTACGCCTATGATTAATGCATATACAAGAAAGCCTTTCTTTTTAGCATAATCATGGACAGTGAATGACATAAAATAACTTAAGGTTAAAGCTAAACCAGCACTTACTATAAAGCTTACTAATGGAAACATTCTTGTTAAGTCTTTCATTGCAAAGCCAACAAGCACAATAAAAAAGATAACGAAAAGGATTATACGATGTATATAGATGTTTTTCATTTCCTCTTTAGTATATTGGCTTTTTAAATCATCATTTTTATCATTATCATTCATATAAAATTACCTCGCATTAATTTTAAGATAATTAATTATATTGTGCAATATTTGTACTTGATTATGAAACAAAGTTTAAATATAAGCTTGTATAATTAAGAAAAGGAGAATAAAAAGATGAAAGTGGCAGTTGGCTATTTTACTACGGAATCCAATGCGAATATCAAAAACAAATGTAGACTTAATAATTATGATATAGCCTTTGGTGATGATTGTATAACTAAATCCAAGATAAAAGAAGTATTTAATAATGAAAAAATAGAATTAATTCCTTTGGTCTATGCCAATGCAGCAGGAGCAGGAGTTATCGAAAAGGAAGCTTTTAATTATATTGAAAGTTGTTTTGTAAATAATATTAAAGCTAATTTAAATGATATTGATGGTATATGGTTGCATTTGCATGGAGCTAGTTATGTAGAAGAAATTGGTTCAGGTGACCATCATATCTTAAAAGAAATAAGAAAGATAGTTGGACCTTATTTACCAATTGCGGTAGTTTGTGATCCTCATGGTA
>CASEWY010000164.1 GCA_949291625.1 uncultured Bacillota bacterium | reverse complement strand
ATCCTGATATAACCTTTCATTTAAAAGCTAATCAAGATTTACAATATGCTTTAGAATTTAATTATGATGATATTCCTAATATTCAAAATTTAAAAGTAAATGATACTTTCACCATCAATGAACATACCTATAAAGTATGTTCCAATTATCCTGAATTATCTAATATTGTCATCAAAGATGAAAATGAAAAGATGTTTTTTCTAAGTCCTCAAGCAACTAGCAGTTATGATATCATCGACTATGAAAAAGTTAAAAAGCTAGAAAATGATAGACAAATTCCTTTTGAAATAAATGACAATTTTAATCTTCCATATGAACGCGAATTAATTAAAGGTGATGATATAACTATCAATAATAAAAAATATACCTTATTAAGCAAAAGTGATGATTTAGAATATATATTTGGTTTTGCTTTAGAAGATGATGCCCCATTCACCTATAAAGAAATTCTTAATATGTTTAAAACTCACAGTACCATTCAAATAGATGATAATACTTATATCTTAAGAAAAGATAATATCAATGATGAAGAAGTAACAATTGTAGAAGATCAAAATGGTAATAAATATCATTATTATCGCTATCATTTAAAAAATTATGATAGTCAAACTACTCTAGAACATCAAAATTTTTGGGTATATAAACTAGCTAATATCACTTATCAAGATATCTTAAAGATATTTGCTTATAAAATACCAGAAATGCATTCTAGATTTATATATGATAATAATGTTTATGAAGTAGAAAATATCAATGATAAAAGTTTATCTCTTAAAGATATTAAAAACAATGCAAAAATAATAGCTAATTATGCCGAAAATAATGAGCATCTAACTCTAGATAAATATTTTATTAATATTGATAAAACTTATGATATCAAAGACATTTATTCAAATACAAATGAATATTTTTATCTAAGTAGTGATGATCCTAATGTTTTAATCGATGGACATATATTCAAGACTAATAATATGAAAACATTTGATATTAAAGTTCATTATGGTAAAGACAATGATGGTTTAAGTTATGAATTAATTAAAGAAATTATGCAAAAAGAACCACAAATAAATGATACTTTTACTTATAATGATTTAAAATATAACATCAAAGAAATAATTATCAATGATGATGTTAAAAATACTTTAGTTATAACTAGAACTAATATCTTAGATTCAAATAAAATAAATACTTATTATCTAGATATAACTCCACCAATTACTAAAAAGGATATTCCTCCAATCCATAGTGATTTACATGATACTTTTAAAGTAAATGGTATAACTTATATCATTGAAAAAATCATTACTCATGATGATAATACTAAGGATTTTAAAGTAAGCTTTATTGATGAAAATAATAATAAAAATTATTATCTTTTAACCAATGAACAACTTTCAGCAGATTTTAGAAATAATAGTATTTTACAATCATTTAATTTTACTACTACTAACGAAAATTTAACTAATATAAAAAAAGTAGAAACTTTACCTATATTTAAAGGTGAAACTGGTAAAAATCAATTAAGAATCACTGACCCATTTAATCATCAATCATCAGTTAGTTTTTATCCTGTTATTATTTCAAAAGATCCTGTAGGCTTAGAAATTGTAAAAAGCGGTTTAAGTAATCATTGGGGAATGTTTGAAATTGATGACTTAGAACCTGGCACATATTTTTATAATCAACCAAATTCTCATACGATGCAAGAATTCATTGTATATGAACATGATCAATTAGATGGTCAACTTAATGTCAATGATTTAAAATGGGGCAAGCAATATATGGCATGTGAAACTAAACTTCCTTTAGGTTATGATTATGCTTCAAGTGATATTGAAAATGCAACTGACATTTGTTTTACCTTTAATACTGAATATGACAATGATATTGATATTTCTTATGAAAATGTCTTAAATACCAAAAGAAAATTAGATTTAGAAGTAATAAAAGTAGATCATGATGATCAAACTATGTTATTAAATGGAGCAATTTTTACCATTAGTGATGTAACTAACTTAAATCATGATGCATCATTAGATGATATTTCAACATTTATTCATAAGATAACATTCGCTGATATTCCAACAAATATTAAGATAAATGAAAGATTCAGCATCTGGCAAGACGATTTAAATTATCTATATAATTATGAAATTCTAGAAATAAATAAGGAATATATCAAAGTAAAACGCATAGATGATAATATGACATTCCATGTAGATAAAGATGAAATTAATGTCAATGTACCTCTAACCTACCAAGATATCATAAAAAATTGTAAGACATTAGAAATAGGTACTAAATTTAAAGCCTATGGTAAACAACAAGGCAATATCCAAACTTATCAAGTAATAGATATCATATATGCCAATAATGGAGCAATATGGTCCCCTAATCCAGTTTATGATGTAAGTGCTAATTCTATCTTAAGCTATAAATTAATTAATATTAATGATAATAATCAACAAATAATAGAAGTAAAAAATGATAATATCATTATTCCTGAAATTATTAGTGAACAATTTATTGGCACCTATGTTTCTGGCGGTATATATCGAAAGCTTACTATCAACCAAGCTGTAGAACCATTTATTTTTAGTGATATAATATCTGCTATTCCTAATTTAAAAGAAGACGAAGAATTTATCTATAATAGCTTAGATATCATTCTAGCCCCTAAATATAAAGACATACCTCAAAATATAAAGCTTAATGACTCCTTTAAATTTAACAATGTTAATTTTAAACTAATTTCAAATGAAGAAAATCAAACAATATTAAGTTATATAGGTAAAGACAATAACCAAAATAACCTAATTTTAAATAAAGATAATACTACTGATATTTATATTCAAGCCATGATTGAAGATAATTATCAAATAAAAGAAATTATGAGTGATTATCGTGGTATCCGTTATGAAGATATTGAAAACATTGAAAAACTTAAAACTAATGATATTGTATACTTCAATGATTTAAGCTATAAAGTAGTAGAAAATGATTTAATTTCAAAAACTATTAAATTACAAAATGCAAGTAGCCAAATAGATGATGAAATTATCTACGAAGGTTTAATTGAAACCTTCTATCCTAATCAAGACTTCAATGAAAAAATATTAAGCATGACTATTACCAATTTAAGAACTAATAAAGATTATTATGTCTATGAAAATCAAAGCTATACCTATCATGATGTCCCTTCTATTGGCGAATATTACTATATCAGTGATAATCAAGATAAAAAGTTATTAGAGGGTTATACTAATTCACAAGGAGAAATAATTATCTATGGGATTGTCGAAGGAGAATATAAACTTCATTATCGTGATATAATCGAAGAATTTAATATTAAAAATGGGTCCATAACTTTAAATGATATTGACTATGGAACTAAATTAAGAATTTGTGAAATACAATCTCCTTTAGGCTATATTATTGGTAATGCTTGTGAAGTTATAACGATTGAAAATGATAATGATTCGTTAGTTAAAAATTACAAAACTAATAAAAAATTAATTGTTAAAAAGAAAATTGTGCGTATTAGAAAAATGGGTCAGGATTAATCCTGACCCAATATTTGCTTAATCGATTTTATTACACCATAATGCCAATTATCTTCAATAATATGTTTAGCAGCTTCTTTAACTTTAATACTAGCATTTTCTACCGCATAAGAATTTTCAAATTGTTTTAACATAGTAATATCATTATTGC
>CASEWY010000163.1 GCA_949291625.1 uncultured Bacillota bacterium | reverse complement strand
GAATGGTTATGTATGGCTATATACCTAAAGAAGTTATAATTGGTAATCTTCATTATTTAGAAGATGATAAAATAAATCTAAATGATCATATTTCATTATCGCCTGAACAAAAACAAAATTTGCTTGAGTTACATGAAAAAGATATTAAATTTTACTATCAATTATTACCTCAAGATGAAAAACTAGATGTTATAAAACTAATAAATGAATAAAGCCCTCAAAACTTTTGTTTTGAAGGCTATTTTTTATATTTTCAATTCTTTAACTTGTTCCCAAGGCATTTTAGGTTTTCCAAAATGACCATATAGCGTAGTATCAGCATAAATTGGTCTACGCAATGAAAGTTCATTAATAATATTCTCTACACTAAAATCAAAATTATTATTAATAATATCTAGTAATTCTTGATTAGAATATTTACTAGTACCATAGGTTTCAACATTAATTGAAACAGGGGTAGGTTTACCAATTGCATATGCAACTTGAATTAAACATTTTTTAGCTAATTTATTCGCAACAATATTTTTCGCAACATATCTAGCATAGTATGCACCACTACGGTCTACTTTAGTAGGGTCTTTACTAGATAAACAGCCTCCACCAATAGGAGCATAACCACCATAAGTGTCGACTACTATTTTACGTCCTGTTGTTCCTGAATCACCAAAGCTACCGCCAACAATAAAACTTCCACTCGGATTAATTAAATATTTGGTATTTTCATCTAAATATTTTGAATCAATGACTTTATTTATTACTTCATTCATTACAATTTCCTTAATTGTTTCTTGAGAAACATTAGGACTATGTTGGGTAGAAACTACAACAGTATCTACACGTTTAACTTGGTTATTTTCATATTCAACACTAACTTGAGTTTTACCATCTGGTTTAAGAATATCTGGGTGTTCACGTCTTACTTTTTCTAGGGTTTTAGCTAACATGTGAGCACAATCTATAGCAAATGGCATGCAAGATATAGATTCATCACAAGCATAACCAAACATTAATCCTTGGTCCCCAGCACATACTTGCTCACCATCTACCGCATTATCTATTTCAGCAGATTGTTTGTTTACTTTTACTAAAACTTCATAATCTTCATCATAACCAATTTTTTTGATTACATCTTTGGCAATTTTTGCATAATCAATTTCTGCTTTAGTATTAGCTTCACCATAAATTAATACAAAATTATCTTTGATAGTTGCTTCAACAGCCATATGGCTATATGGATCTTGTCTTAAAGCTTCATCAAGGATATGATCGGCAATCCAGTCACAAATTTTATCTGGATGTCCACTAGTTACTGATTCACTTGTAAATAAATTTTTCATGTCTTCCTCCTTTGTTTTGTCATCATATAAGAAAAAAAGCCTCAAGAAAGAGGCTTTTAATATATGCTATATTTCTCTTTCTTTTATCGGTGTTAGCTTTACCACCTTGCTAGAATAGTAGGTTGGTATGAGGTCATCGAGCTAACTCTCTTACTCATTCTTGATATAAGACCTAAATATTAAAACATTTTTTTATATATGTGTCAATTGATATTATAATTTTTTAAATAGCATGTCAGAATATGTAGGAATATTATAAATATTTATATCGGCAATTGTTTCATATTCATCAATTATTGAACGTATTTTTTCTAAAATAGGGCAAATTTCATAATAATATTTTTTGCCTTTTTCAAAATTATCTTTAATACTATCTAATGATGTAATGGTTTCATCTAAAGTTTTTAATTGTTCTGATATATTGTCGATAGATTCTGATATTTTGCTTATTTTTTCAGTTATATATTTATTTTTAATTTTTAATAGATTTTGGGTTTTAGCTGTATTTTGTAAATCGTTCATCATCAATGGAATAATTTGATTATTTGCCATTCTTTTTAAAGTTTTTGCTTCAATTAAGACTGTTTTAATATATTGTTCACTTAAAATTTCTTCACGAGCATATAATTCTTTTTCGCTAAAAATATTTAAGCTAGTAAATAATTTGATAGCTTTTGGTTCAATTAAAGAACTTACCGATTCGATAAAAGATGGTATGTTAGCTAAGCCACGACGTGCAGCTTCTTTAATCCATTCTGAAGAATAACCATCACCAGAAAATATGATGCGTTTATGTTCTTTGATGATATTTTTACAAATTAACATGGCTTTATCGCGAATATCTTGTAGATATTTTAGGCCTTCTAATTGATCGGCAATTTCATTTAGACTTTCAGCCATAATAGAATTTAGTACTACATTAGGAATAGCGGCACTTTGACTAGATCCTAACATTCTGAATTCAAATTTATTACCTGTAAATGCTAAAGGAGATGTTCTATTTCTATCAGCGTTATCATGAGGAATATAAGATAAACCATTGATTGGATTAAAATCCTTTTTCTCATCCTTATCAGTTATTTTTTTATCTTTATATATGCTATATAAAATATTTTCAATATAATTTCCTAAATAGATACTAATGATTGCCGGAGGAGCTTCATTTGCCCCTAAACGATGATCATTTCCAGCATTTGATGCACTCATTCTTAAAAGCTCTGGATATGTATCTATAGCTTTTATAAAGGCACAAATATATACTAAAAAACGAATGTTTTCGGCAGGTTTATCGCCTGGAGAAAATAAGTTTTGTCCATCATCAGTCATAATGGAGAAGTTATTATGCTTACCTGATCCATTAATATGATCAAATGGTTTTTCATGTAATAAACATGCTAGATTATGTTTTTTAGCACATTCTTTTAATACATCCATTATAATTTGATTTTGGTCAACAGCGATATTTGCGTTTGAAAAGATTGGGGCCAATTCAAATTGTCCAGGAGCTACTTCATTATGTTCAGCTTTAGCATAGATGCCTAATTTCCATAATTCATTATTAACATCTTTCATGAATTCATGTACACGAGATGGAATAGAGCCAAAATAATGATCATCTAATTCTTGAGCTTTACTTGGAATTGCTCCAAAAAGAGTACGGTTACAAAGAATCAAATCAAGACGTGAATCATAATATTCTTTATCTATCAAAAAATATTCTTGTTCTAGACCAACAACTGGATAACAATATTTAACATCTTTATCTCCTAAGATATTTACAACGCGCGTAGAAGCTTTATTTAAGGCATCAATTGATTTTAATAAAGGAGATTTTTTATCAAGTGATTCTCCATTATAAGAAACAAATACACTAGGAATACATAAGACCCCATCGCGAATAAATGCAGGACTTTTAAAATCCCAATAGGTATAGCCTCTTGCTTCAAAAGTAGCTCTAAGTCCACCACTAGGGAAACTAGAAGCATCAGGTTCGCCTTTAATTAAGGATTTTCCTGAAAAACGTAAAAGTGGTTCACCATTTTCGCTTGGTTCAATAAAAGCATCATGTTTTTGTGCTGTCGATCCGGTCATCGGTTGAAACCAATGAGTAAAGTGGGTAGCACCATTTTCACATGCCCAACGTTTCATAGCATGAGCGATGGCATCAGCTGTTTGACGATCTAATGTTCCTTCGTAAGCTACAGTTTGTTTCCATTTGCGATATACGGGGTTTGGTAATCTTTCTTCCATTAATTTTTCACTGAATACCATTGAGCCAAAATCTTCAATTAAATTCTTATCTAGCATATTAATTCTCCTTTTTATGTTATTTATTGTATATATTTATTAGTAATAGTCAATTAAAAATGGAAAAATATTTAAAAATATCAAATTTTTTTGATAATTTTATAATATTTTTTAAATTAAAGTGAAAAAAGCAAAAAAAATTAGCAAATTGCTAATTTTTTTTAAACTAAAAGAAGAAATTTTGAAATTCTGGTTCAGCCAGAACTACTTTTTTAACCTCAGGTACTTCGTCTAATAAAATAGCTTCTATACCATCAGTTAGTGTATCATTGATAGAAAGGCAACCAGCACAAGCACCAAGCATTCTTACGGTAACTATTCCATCTTTATAATCTACTAATTCAACATCACCGCCATCGCGTTGGATATAGGGGCGGATTTTGTTTATAGTGTTTTCAATTCTTTCTAATACATCTTCCATGTTTTTCCTTCTTTCTAAACTTATACAAATAAATAATACATGGCAACCGCAACGATAATTCCTAAGACCATTCCTCCGAAAACTTCAAACCAACGATGTCCTAATACATCTTTTGTTTTAACGCGATATACAGGATTCTCTAATTTGATATTAGTTTGATCTTCAAGGTCTTTTATAAGTTGCTTAACTACTTTTATATTTACACCTGAATAATAACGAACATTTGCAGCATCATAAATAATCACTGCGGAAAAGGCAGCAGTTATGGCAAAAATAGTTGATACAAATGATTCTTGCAGTCCTACAGCTATACTTAAGGCGCTAACTAAGGCAGAGTGCGAACTAGGGAAGCCTCCGCTAGCTTTTATAATAGAGAAGGACCATTCTTTGGTTACTATATAGTGAAATACTGGTTTCATAATTTGGGCTATTGCCCATGAAATTACGCTTGCCCAAAATGGATACATAAGTGTCATATATTAAATCTCCCTATTGCAAAAGTATACCACAATTTTTTATAGATGTGTTATACTATTAACATATTGAGGTGATTATTATGCACTATCAAATAGGCCAAATAGTTGAAGGTACGATAACTGGTATTCAACCTTATGGTGCTTTTGTACATTTGGATAGTAAAACCACTGGTTTGATTCATATTTCGGAAATTAGTGAAGGCTTTGTAAAAGATGTATCACAATATGTAAAACTTGGTGATAAGATAAAAGTTAAAATCATTGATTTTGATGAAAAAAATAATCAGGCTCGATTATCATTAAAGGCTATCTATCCCAATAAGCCAAGAAGAGATCGTAAAAGTAATCGCTATGGCTCTTTACCAGCTATGAGATTAGGATTTTCTACTATAGCAAATAATTTAGATAGATGGCTTCAAGAAGCAAAGGAGAGAAAGAATGATTAAATTTGATGCAAGTCATGCAATGTTAACTGAAGACATCATGTCTTATGAAGAAGAAGTAAAAAGAATTCATAAGATGATCCATGAAAAAACGGGAGCTGGCAATGATTTTTTAGGTTGGGTTGATTGGATTAATAAATATGATAAAGCTGAATTCCAACGTATTAAAGAAGTAGCTAACGCTGTTAAAGATAGAGCAGAAGCGCTTCTTGTTTGTGGTATTGGTGGTTCATATTTAGGAGCTAGAGCAGCTATTGAAATGATTCAAGGCTTATATCCTAAAAATAAAACAGAAGTTATTTTTATAGGAAATACTTTTTCAAGCACTTATTTTAAACAAGTAGAAGATTATATTAAAGACAAATCAGTAGTCTTAAATGTAATTAGTAAATCTGGAACTACAACAGAAACTGCCATGGCATTTAGAATGTTAAAACAAATGATGGAAAAACGCTATGGCAAAAATGAATGCAAAGAAAGAATTATCGCAACTACTGATAAAGCTCGTGGAACTTTAAAAAGTTTAGCTGATAAGGAAGGATATCAAACATTTGTTATTCCTGATGATATTGGTGGAAGATATTCTGTAATTACTCCTGTAGGGCTACTTCCTATGGCAATTATGGGAATAGATATTGATGAAGTTTATAGAGGATTAAAAGATGCTTATAATGATCTTAATAATGATAATTTAGCTACTAATCCAGCTTATCAATATGCGGTTTGTCGTCGTATTTTACAAAATGCTGGCAAAGATGCAGAAATGTTAGTTGCTTATGAACCTCAAATGCAAATGGTAACTGAATGGTGGAAACAATTATTTGGAGAATCTGAAGGTAAAGATGGTAAAGGTATATTACCTTGCAGTGCTATTTTCTCTACTGATTTACATAGTCTAGGTCAATTTATTCAAGAAGGTAAGAAAGTTTTATTTGAAACATTGTTATTAGTAGATAGACCTATGATGGATGGTGTTTTCCCATATGATGAAGCTGACGAAGATAGCATGAATTACTTAGCAAATAAATCTTTGAACTGGGTAAATAAAATGGCTTGTGAAGGAACATTAGAAGCTCATGAAGTTACAGGAAAAGTTCCTAATTTAATTATTCATTTAAATGATATGAAAGAATATACTTTCGGTTACATGTGTTATTTCTTCTTTATCGCATGTGCTATGAGTTGTTATATGTTGGATATCAATCCATTTAATCAACCTGGCGTTGAAGTATATAAGAAAAATATGTTTAAATTATTAGGTAAACCTACAAAATAAAAATATAACTATTAAATTGCACACACCTAAAAATGGGATTAATCAATAATATTGGTTAATCCCATTTTTTTCAATATATAGCTATAAAGCAAAATTTTAATATTTTAGTTGTCTACCAGACATTAAATTTTATTGGGTAATAATTGAATCTTTTATACCTTCACTATATAGAATTTGATATCCATTTAATTCCATACTATTCTTGGTATCTACAGCTTTATTTGGATCTACTAACCATATAGCATTAAAATCATTATCTGGATATAGCTCATTGACTTTATTTAATAATTCAATTCCTTTTTCATAATCCATAGTAAATAGGGAAGTGCTTAAAATATCAGCAATCGCACTATTTTTACCAATTACAGTAACACTACGATATTTTGTAGCAGGATATAAAGTATAAGGATCAATAATATGATTATAAGTATTTCCATCACTAGCAATATAGTATCTTTGATAATCCCCACTAGTTACAAATGAGGTGCTTCCTTCATGAGAAACTGCAATAAATCCTCCTTCACCATCAGGATTTTGAATTAAAGAACGCCATGGACTACCATCTATTTTTGTATTTACTGTTCTATTGTTTCCCCCAGCATTTACAATAGCGGCTTTTACATTATCGTTTTCTAATGTTTGAGCCAGGCGTTCAGCAGCAAATCCTTTAGCTACACCACCAACATCTAAACTAGCACAAGCTTGATTTAAATAAACGGTGTTATTTTCGTCATCAATTTCTACTTTGTCCCAACCGGTACAAGCTAATGCTTCATTTAATTCTTCTTCAGTTGGTAAATTGCCTAGTTCACCATTTGTATTAAGTTCGATACCTTCTTCACGATAATTATGCCATATTTTTAATACAGCACCCATGGTAATATCGAATTCATGATTGGTAATTTCATAAAATTCTTTGCTTAATAGTAGAAGATCAATCAATTCTTGGTCTACTTCTACGGGTTGAATACCAGCATTATCATTGATGGTTTTTAGATTATTAACATTAGGATAATCATTATAAATATCAAATAATTGATTATAATTACTATATTGAGCCAATAGTTTCTCATATTCTTCGTCGAAAGCTTCTTGGCTTTCGGTGGTAATTTGTATTTGTAAAAATGTATCAAATCCTGCTGTTAAACTAATTTTTTCATACATTGTATATTCTTTTGTTGTGCAAGATGTTAGAAGTAACATACTTAATAATATAGTAAATATTTTTTTCATTAATTTATCACCGTCATATATTCTAGCATAAAAAAAGGTATATGGAAATTGTATTTATTAGGTGTTATAATTAAACTGTTATTTTATGGAAAGGAAAGATTATATTATGTCATTTTTAACAGGACCAATGCGTAAGCATTTAAACGGTCATAAAGAACTTACAAATCATGAAGATGTTTTGAAAGTCGAAGTTGGCAATCTTGTTAAAATACCTTTATTAAATGGTAATGCGCCTTGCACACCATGTGTTAAGGAAAATGATGTGGTTAAAGTAGGAACTTTAATTGGTGAAAGAAATGATCACTTCTATGTTCCACTATATTCCAGTGTTTCCGGTAAGGTAGTCAAGATTGAAAAACTTATGTCTACTGCATTAAGACCAGTCGAACATGTTGTTATTGAAAATGATGGCAAATATGAGGTTGAAAGACCTTTTGAACCATTAAATTATGAAAGTGCTAGTCGTGAACAATTAGTTGATTTCATGAAGAATGCCGGTATTGTGGGTTGTGGTGGTGCTGGTTTCCCAACATATGTTAAATATCTAAAACCACAAAATATTGATTTATTAATTATTAATGCGGTTGAATGTGAACCATACATTACTGCCGATTATAAATTAATGAGTGAAAATATTGATTTATTAGTTACTGGAGTAAAAGCATTATTTAAAATGTCTTGTGCTAAAGAATGTAAAGTGGCAATTAAAGTAACTAAAAAAGATTTTATACCTGTATTAGAAAAAGCTTTTGCGAATGCTCAAGGTATCAGTGTTTTCCCTGTACCAGATGTATATCCAATGGGTTGGGAAAGAACATTAGTTTATGAAATAACTAAAAAGCGTTATGATAAACTACCAGCTGAAGCAGGTTGTATTGTAAGTAATGCTACTACAGCAATTTCTTTTGCGAACGCTTTAGTTAACGGTATGCCAATTGTAGAAAAAATGGTTACGGTTGCTGGCGATGGAGTTAAGAAAAATTGTAATGTTTCAGTACGTGTAGGTACTAATGCTAAAGAAATAGTTGCAGCATTAGGTGGATATGCATGCGATAATGTATTATTGATAGCTGGTGGACCTATGATGGGTAAAACTATTACAACGGATGAATTTGTAATAGGTACTTATAATAATGCTTTAACAATATTAAAGAACAAGGATCTTGAACCTTTAAAATGCTTAAGATGCGGTAAATGTTCTGATCATTGTCCTGCTGGATTACAACCAGTAAGAATTAATAATGCTAAGGCAGCACACGATCTTGATACAGTAGCAGCATTAGATGCAATGAGCTGTATAGAATGTGGTATGTGTACATATGTATGTCCATCAAAAATCAATGTTACTGAAGGTATAAGAGAAGCTAAACGTTTATTAGCATTAAAGAAAAAGAAATAAGGAAAGGGATAGAATATGAAATTTACTTTTAAACCTAGTCCTAATTATCGTGACTCTCAAAGTACACAAAGTATCATGAGAGATCTGACTATAGGATTATTAGTTGTTTTCGCCTTTTCATTATTTTATTATGTAACAGGTGAAAATTTAGGAGTTAGCTATGCATTAAGAGCTTGTGGCTTATTAGTTACTTCTGTTATTAGTGCAATAGTAACTGAAGCAATTTATTTTGCGATTAGAAAACAACCAATTGTTAAATCAATCAAAGGTTCTTTTGGCTGGGTTACAGCAATTATTTTAACCTTAATGTGCCCAATTAATATTAGTTACTATGCTTTAGCAATCAGTACTATATTGGCTATTGTATTTGGTAAATTAGTATTTGGTGGATTTGGTCAAAATATTTTTAACCCTGCAGCATTTGGCCGTGCAATTATCATGGCTAGCTTTGCAGGTAGTGTAGCAGTTGACTTTGCAACTAGTGCTACACCAACTGCAAGTTTTGCAGCAAGTGGCTGGTTGATGAGCAATGAAACATTTAATAGCTTTATCGCTCAATTTGGTGGCCTAAGTGAAATGTTTATTGGAAGATATCCAGGAGCTATTGGTGAAACAAGTGCATTAGTAATTTTATTAGTAGGAGCATTCCTAGTATATCGTAAAGTTATTGACTGGAAAGTTATTGTTGCTTACTTAGGAACTATTTTGGTATCAACTTTAGGAATTGGCTTAGTAAATGGTCAAGGAATGTGGTATCCAATTTTCCATCTATTAACTGGTGGTGTAATGTTTGGAGCTGTCTTTATGTTAACAGATCCTGTAACTAATCCTACTAGTAGTGCTGGAAGAATCATCTTTGGTATTGGAGCGGCTTTCTTTACTGTTTTGATTCGTATAAAAGGAAATCTTCCTGAAGGCGTATTATATTCAATTTTATTAATGAATATGTTAACACCATTAATTGAAAGACTTACTACTGGTAATCAAATTAAAATTGCTAAGAAAAACTTACGCAATGTTGCAATAATTTTTGTGGCTTGCTTAGCTATCTTACTTGGTGTAAGTACTACTATGGAAGCTAAAGAAATTACTATAAATGAACCAGTTGAAGAAATTGATGGTATTACTGGAACTGCTCAAGGTTTTGGTGGGGAAGTAAGTGTAACTGTAGCTACTGATGAAAATGGTATTATTACTAAAATTGTAGCTGAAGGAGCAAGCGAAACACCTAACTTAGGAGGTGCAGCTATAAGCACATTTAATAGTGAAGGCTTTGCTAAATTTGAAGGTGTAGCTTTAGCAGATGCTGATTTTGATACATTAGATACTGTAACAGGATCTACTGTAACATCAGAAGCTGTAATTGAAGCTTTAAAACAAACACAAGGTGGATCAGCAGCAACAGAAGAAGTTACTGAAGAAACAACTGCACCAGAAACTACTGAGGCTACAGTAGAAGAAATTGATGGTATTACTGGAACTGCTAATGGCTTTGGTGGAGAAGTAAGTGTGACTGTAGCTACTGATGAAAATGGTATTATTACTAAAATCGTAGCAGAAGGTGCTAGTGAAACACCAGGTTTAGGTTTAGATGCTATTGAAACATTTAACAATGAAGGCTTTGCTAAATTTGAAGGTGTAGCTTTAGCAGAAGCTGATTTTGATACATTAGATACTGTAACAGGATCTACTGTTACATCAGAAGCTGTAATTGAAGCTTTAAAACAAGTACAAGCTGGAAGTTCAACAACTGAAACAACTGCACCAGAAACAACAGAAGCAACAACAGATGAAAATGCTGGTATCGTTGGTACTGCTAATGGTTTTGGTGGGGAAGTAACAGTTACAATTTCTGTTGATGAAAATGGAAATATTACTAAAATCGAAGCAGAAGGTGCTAATGAAACAGCGGGTTTAGGTTTAGATGCTATTGAAACATTCAACAATGAAGGTTTTGCTAAATTTGAAGGTGTAGCCTTAGCAGATGCAGATTTTAGTACTTTGGATACTGTAACAGGATCAACTGTTACATCAGATGCCGTAGTTGAAGCGGCTCAAGCTGCTCAAAGTGCAGCTCAACAATAGGAAAGGAGCAAATATGAAAAAGATTATTTATTTGACATGTTTCTTAGCTATTGTTTGTGCCATTGCAGGAGGTGCTTTAACGGTAGTAAATGATATGACTGCACCAGTTATTGAATCAATGGCAATCGAAGCAGAAAAAGAAAACTTAGAACTTATTTATCCAGGAGCAGAATTTACCGAAGTTGAAAATACTGATGATACTGGTTTGATACTAGGAATCTATGAAGCTGCTGGTCAAGGATATGTTTATAAACTACAAAATACTGGTTATTCTAGTACACCTTTCCAATTTTTAATTGCATTTAATTTAGATGGAACTGTTGGTGGTTACCAAATGCTGCAATCTAGTGAAACTAATGGATTCGGAGCTAGAGCTTGGGAAGATGAATATACAAATACTATTCTAGGATTGACTTCAAGTGATGCTTTTCCATTATTATCTGGAGCAACTGTTACATCAACTGGTGTAGTTGAAGCAATTGATGCTGCTAAAGCACATTTTAATGCATTACAAGGAATCGAATATGATGAAAATACTGTAGCAGAAGCACCTGCTTTAGCTACAGGAAATCCTGTTGCTTTAAATAGTGATTTAAGTGACTATAATGCAGTAGTAAGTGAAGAAGCTGTTGATGGTGATAAAACTACATATACTGTAACAGCATATGGTTTTGGCTTAGTAAATGGTCAAAGTGACTATTCAGAAAATGTATTTGAAGTTGTTGTTAATAATGCTGATTTAACTATTGATAGTATAGCAATGACTCAATTTGGTGATACAGCAGGTATTGGTGATAAGATTGATACACCTGAATATTATGATTTATTCAAAGGTGCTACTATTGATAGTAGTGTTGATACCGTAACTGGTGCAACATTTACAAGTAATTCAGCAATTGCTGCTGCTCAAGCTGCCTTAAATGCGGCAGCGGGACAATAGGAGGTCGAAGACAATGAATAATAAGAAGTCTAGTTTTATAAATGGCCTACTTACAGAGAATCCCGTATTCGGTTTATATTTAGGTATATGTTCAACTTTAGCAATTACTACAAGTTTGAATAATGCTATAGGAATGGGCGTGGCTGTAATATTTGTTTTAACTTTTTCAAATATTATTATTTCTGCTATGCGTAATATTATTCCAAATGAAATAAGAATTCCTGTATATATCGTAATTATTGCTACATTAGTAACAATCGTTGAAATGTTAATTCATGCTTATGCACCTAGCTTATATTCTGCTTTAGGAGCCTTCATTAGCTTGATTGTTGTTAACTGTATTATTCTAGGACGTGCGGAAGCATTTGCTAGTAAAAATGGTATTTTAGCTAGCGCAATGGATGGTATCAGCATGGGTATTGGTTATACTTTAAGCTTGCTAGTAATGTCTTTAATTAGACAAATTTTAGGAACAGGAGTACTAAGTTTTGCTAATCCATTTACGGATGCTACAATATTTAGCTTTACAATTATTCCTGAATCTTATGTTATTTCTATGTTTAAAGATCCTACTGGAGCATTTTTAACCTTTGCTTGTTGTGCTGCTGCTTTAACAGCCTATATCAATCACAAGAAAAAGAAGGAGGCTAGTAAATAATGGAATTAGTATCAATGTTTATTGCTGCTGTATTAATTAATAATATCGTTTTAACTAAATTCTTAGGTATGTGTCCATTCTTAGGTGTATCTAAAAAGATGAGCTCTGCTGTAGGAATGGGTGTAGCAGTAATATTTGTTATATTTGGTGCATCATTAATTTCTTATGCTTTATATTATTTAGTATTAGTACCTTTACATCTTGAATATATGCAATTAATTACGTTTATCTTAGTTATTGCATCATTTGTTCAATTTGTAGAAATGGTAATTAAAAAATATTCTCCATCTTTATATAAAGCATTAGGTGTATATTTACCTTTAATTACTACTAACTGTACAGTATTATATGTTGCTCAACAAAATATTACTGAACAATATAGTTTAATTGAAACAATTGTTAATTCTATTGCTGTACCAGCAGGATTCTTAATGGTTTTAGTAATTTTTGCTGCAATAAGAGAAAGATTAGATTCAGCAGAAATTCCTGAATGCTTTAAAGGAAATCCAATTGCTTTAGTATGTGCAGCTACTATGGCTTTAGCATTTAGTGCTTTTGCTGGATTGGTGTAAGATGCAAGTAATCTATGTCATTCTTTTTGGAGCTATATTAGGTGGTATTTATGCTGGTTTATATTATTTGAATCATAAAACACCTGTACCAAAAGGATGTGAAAATTTAAAAGCGGAATGTGAAGGATGTAAAATCACTTCTTGTGAAATGCATCCATCACATAATATAAAGGAGACTAATCATGATTAATGCAATTTTGATGATGTTAATTGTTGGAGGATTGATGGGCCTAATTTTAGGTTTTAGTGATAAAGTTTTCTATGTAGCACCTGATACAAGAGTAGAAGATGTTACTAGTATGCTTCCTGGTTATAACTGTGGAGGCTGTGGTTATGCTGGATGTTCTGGCTTAGCTGAAGCATTAGTTAATAAAGAAGCAGAAGTTACTAATTGTAAACCTTCTAGTCCTGAACAAAAAGAAAAAATTAAAGAATATTTATTAAATCATTAATTTAAAAATCCTTTTGCTGAATTAGCGAAAGGATTTTTTTAGGTATTTAAAGATAAATTGCTTAATTATATTGGTGATGAAATTGAAACTTGTAATAATAAAATGGTTAACACTATTTCTTATTGGAGGAATATTAGCTATTGCCGATATAGCATTAATCAATTTAATGAGTGATATTAAATTAAATATTGTAGAAACTTATGTAGCTTCACATGATATTATGCCTAGAACCTGTATTAATGAAGAAGATTTGCAAACCATTAAAGTACCTAATGTATATTTAGATGATAAAGCATTTATTGATAAAGAAGATATCATTGGCAAATATACAGAAATACAAGGTATGATACCTAAAGGGTCATTGTTCTATAAATCTATGTTAGCAAATCAGGAAGATTTAGCTGATTATCCAGCTACTAAATTATTAGAAGGGCAGATTGCTTATTCTTTAACGGTAAATATTATTGAACTTTCAGGTAATACCATTGTCGAAGATCAAAGAGTAGATGTCTATGTAACATTACTTGGTAAAGATAATATACCGATTGTTGATAAATTGATTAGTAATGCTAGAGTACTTAGTATACATGATAGCAAGGGCTATAATGTAACACATCCTAAATCAACCAAAATACCAAATGTAATAGTTTTAGCAATTGATGAAAATAGTGTTGAATATTTGGCAAAAGCAGAAAAAATAGGAACTATAAAGTTATTGGCATCTAGTGAAAGTTATAATCAAGAAGAAGCACAATTAAATGAGAATTCTGCAGTAATAGAATATCTAACGGATAGTATAGAATAGATATGTAGGCAATAAAAATAAATATGGAGTAGTAATTAAAGCAATACTTAAAGATAATTTAAATTTTATTGATTTAGCTAAAGATAATTTACGATATGCAAAATGATAATTTATAAACCAAATAAAATAAGCACATAAAACAATTATTATTAAGACAAAAATAAAGCCAACTAGACTAGAAAAAGGATTCCAATATGCTGCATAACTAAGTTTACTAGCTAAATCCTGATTAAATATATTAAGTAATGAAGGAAAGAATAATAAAATCAGACTCCCAATTATATCGATAATAAATCCTCCAACATAAGTTATTAAAAAGCTTTTTTTGATAAGTTCTTTTAAATTATTTATATGCAAAAATTTACCAGTTATATATACTACACCAAAATCTATGATAAAATTACCAATTATGATAAATATCCATGCAGTAGGGAATAACCAAAGCGCATAAATAGGAAATATTAGATTTAAAATCATATTGTCACCTTCCTTAACTTTTGATAAATTTATTATACATTATTTTTACTTTAATATTTACAAATAAAAAAATATAGCTTATAATAATATAGCTATGGCGGTTGTGGTGAAGCTGGTTAACACTCTAGATTGTGGCTCTAGCACTCGCGGGTTCGAGTCCCGTCAATCGCCCCATATAGTTAAATCAGGACTTTGTAATAAAAGTCCTTTTTTATTATATTTAAAAATAAAATCATTAAATATAATAAATAGAAAAAGAAGGAACATGTTTCAAGCATCATATCAACAAAATGTTAATACAACTCAGCTCATCCATGCTCCTTCTATACTTAGTATAAATAATTTGTTGGGTAATGTAAATGCTGTATTTTGTAAAAATGATTTTCCTTTAGATATATACAATAAATTTCGCAAGATAGTCCACGAATTCATTCGCGGGTAAAAATTGTGACAAAAGAAACTCATGTAATGTTATTTAATAATATTTTGTTTTTATTAATGTAGGATAATAACAAAAGATGGAATATATATAACACAAAGTTATTAAAGATAAAAAAATATAAAAGATTAATAAAGGTGACAACATGAGTGAATTTACATTAACATTAAGATTAGATATTAATAAAAATGATGAAGCTTATTTAAATAAGGTCTTTTATTATGCTAATCATATTTATAATGTTGGTGTAAAAGAAGCGAAACGAAGATTAAATAAGCTTTATAAAGATAAG
>CASEWY010000162.1 GCA_949291625.1 uncultured Bacillota bacterium | reverse complement strand
ATAATTTTACATATTGCTGACATATTTATAATAAAGTTTTTTTGTACTATATAGTCACAAGGAAATAATAATTGAATCCTTGTAAATCTAATTGTTGTATTCCCCTTATCAATAATTAGTATATTCTATCCCCTTATATTATAAAGAAAAGAAGGCTAACAAGCCTTTTTTTCTATTATAAAAAACCTTTCAAGCAAAACTTGAAAGGTCATTTTATTAATCAAGATATTCTGGATAATTTACTGCAATTGCATCATAGATGTTACGATCATAAACATCAAAATTAGAAGCTTGAATATAATGAGCTAAAGCACTTCTTTGAATATCCTCAGTCAATGCTAAATCAGCTGCAACTTCATCTTTGATAGCTTCAGAATCACTTTGTGTAACACTTAAGACATAAATTGAATCATCAGCACATGTAACTGTAACATATGTTGCATCTGTAGCAGAATTAACCATAGTCATAACTTCTACTGGATAATCACTATCTGCATAAATTAGTTCTTCACTACCACTATGAGTAAGTCCATTTTCACTAATTACATCTGCTAAATCTGCACCATCATTTAAAGCATTCATTACTGTATTTGCTGTATCTGCATCATCTACACTAATGACAACACCTTTTTTAGGATTCTTTTCTTGTTTGATAGTTTCCCAATTTTCATTAACATACATCTCATATAAGTTTCTAGCTTGAATACTTGGAACAATACCTTCATTACGATATTCTTCAGCATCGCTATAACCATATGAAGTAACCATTGTATCTAAAGCATCACCATACATTGATTCATAATTGCTCATGATTGTATCAGCTTCAGCATTTATTTCATCATCTACAGGCACATAAATATCTAATACTGCTTTATTTACTTCACTAACAACTACATATGAACCAATATTGTTTAATAATGAAGAATAAATATCACCTTTAGTAACCGTTGTATCTCCTACACTAAATACTTTTTCATTAGCGTCACTAACCATGGCATGTCCATCGCTACAACCAGCTAATACTACTAAAGATAATAGTAAGACTAAAATTTTCTTAGTATTTTTCATTTTAGTTGCCCTCCTCTAATAACATATATTCTTTAAGTTGAGCTTCTAAATCACTATTACCATTAAAATCAACACCTAATTCTTGTGCTTTTGCCCAAACAGCTTCAGGTTTAAGTGAAACATCGGAAGTCAATACATTAGAAACAAAGTCACTATCTTGAGATAATGTTTCATATGTGCTCTCATCACATTTAATTAAATGATAACCATATTCTGAGACAACCCAATCACTAACTTCACCTTCATTTAAAGCAAGTGCAGCTTCTTTAAATGATTCAACAAAATTAGTATTTACATCCATCCAACCTAAGCTACCAGCACTAGAAGCACTACTATCATCAGAATATTCAGTAGCTACAGTACCAAATTCTTCACCAGCAGCTAAAGCATCTTCAATCTCTTGAACTTTTGCTAATTCTTCTTCGGTAGGATTTTCACTATCAGCCATTTGTACTAAAATATGACTAACTTTACGAGGTTGATATTCTTGTTCAAATGCTGCATAAACATCAGGATTTTCACTCAAATATGTTTTAACTAATTCTTCACCTTTTAATTGAGAAATTAAATATGGTTGAAGATCAGCAATTGATTCATAACCTGATTGTCTTAAAGCACTTACGATATAATCTTCATAACTATCACCATAAGAACTTTGATAATTGGCAATTATTTGTTGTGCATTATAAGCTGCAATATCTTCCATATCTTGTGTTGTTTCTATAGCTTGATCTAATACAGCTTTTTCAAAAGTTAGATAAACGCTACCAATACCATTAATATCATACATTTGATCATATAAGGTATTAGCACTAACATTTTCATTATTGATACTATAAACGATATCCTCGCCATTTACGCTTTTACCTGGAACTCTACTTTGCATTTGACTATAAGCATAAACACCAATAGCTCCTATTAAAAAGCATATAATTAATGTAAGAACACCATACTTTTTAATATATTCTTTCATTGTTTCCTCCTTTAAAATCCTTATTATTTTATAATATTTTTACACAATAGGCAAATTTATACTAAATAAATATACTGAAATTTATGTGAACTTTAACAAAAATAGCATATAATATTAACAAAGGAGATGTATTTTTATGTGTATATTCTGTTCAATTATCAATAATGAAATCCCTAGTTACAAGCTTTATGAAGATGATGATGTCCTAGCATTTTTAGACATTTCGCAAACTACATTTGGACATACTATCGTAATTCCCAAAAAACATGTAACTAATATATTGGAATGTGATGATGAAACTTATGAAAAACTAATGAAAGTCATCAAAAAACT
This sequence comes from uncultured Bacillota bacterium, assembly GCA_949291625.1. Classification (GTDB taxonomy): domain Bacteria; phylum Bacillota_I; class Bacilli_A; order Erysipelotrichales; family Erysipelotrichaceae; genus JALEVB01. The sequence goes on along the minus strand of CASEWY010000162.1, from coordinate 4,542 downwards.
AGCTACTAAAATTTATCAAAAAACTAATGCTAAAGGAATTAATATTTTGCATAATGCAAATGAAGCAGCCGGTCAAACCGTCATGCATATGCATTATCATATCATTCCTCGCTATGATGAAAATGATAAATTAAATATCGAATTTCAAGAAAATCCTGATAAAAATATCGAAAAAGCTTATGAATTATTAAAATGACACGCATTATAAATGCGTGCCATTTTTTATCTAAATTTTAAGGCTTTTTCCATTTCTCTTTTAGCATCCCTAATTTTAGCATCTTGCCTTTTATCATAAAGCTCTTTACCTTTAGCCAAAGCAATTTCCATTTTAGCCTTACCATCTTTTAAATAAAGTTTAACAGGAACAATAGTAAAGCCCTTAAGTTTAACTTTTTGCTCAAGTTTAAATATCTCATTTTTATGCAATAATAGTTTTCTTTCTCTAGTTTCATCATGATTAAATCTATTACCAAAATCATAAGCAGCTATATGCATTTCTTTAATATATGCTTCATGTTTAATAATCGAAATATAAGCATCCTTAAATTGCACTTTGCCCAATCGAATAGACTTAATTTCTGTACCTTTTAAAACTAATCCAGCTTCAAAACGTTCAATTAAATAATAATTATAAGAAGCTTTACGATTAATTGAAATAATTTTCTCACTCATATTATCACATCCAAACCTGTTTTCTTTTTTTACGGGGCTTAAATATTTGAAAGTCTACTGTACCTTCTTCCTTATTAGCACCAATAACTTTTATTTTTACTTTGTCTCCCAAAGTATAACGTTTTTGTTTAGAACTTCCTTGTAAACATATCATCTCAGGTATATAAGTATAATAATCATCAGTTAAAGAACTAATATGCACAAGCCCTTCTATCGTATTATCTAATTTAACAAAAAAGCCAAAATTAGTAACACTAGATATGATACCATCAAAGCATTTACCAATAAAGCCTTGCATATATTCCGCCTTTTTCATATCTAATACATCACGTTCACTATATGTAGCCTTATCTTCACATTCACTAGCTTGTAAAGCAATATCACACACTAATTTTTCATCTTTAGCTATTTCATCATAATTCTTTTCAAAGATATACTTTCTAACCATGCGATGAACAATTAAATCAGGATAACGACGAATTGGTGAAGTAAAATGCAAATATTCCTTACTAGCTAAACCAAAATGTCCCACACAACTAGCATCATATCTAGCCTTTTGCATACATCTTAACATCAAAGTAGATAATACACTATGTTCTTGTTCATCAGTAAAACTAGCTAAGCACTTTTGAATATCTAAAGGTCGAATATTTGCTAAATTACCTTTAAATTTATGACCTCTTATTTTCGCAATCGTCGCAAATTCTCTTAATTTATCAACTTTAGGACTTTCATGAATACGATATATACAAGGTAAATTTTGAAATTTCATAATTCTAGCCACACATTCATTAGCACAAATCATAAAATCTTCAATAAGTCTTTCCGCAATACCTCTTTCACGCACTTTAATTTCAATAGGTTTCCCCATTTTATCCACCACAACATATGCTTCATCTGTATCAAATTCTATAGCTCCGGCTTCTTCACGACGCTTTCTAATAAGTGCGGAACATTCAGCCATATCAAAAAACATATCTTTTATTTGAGCATATTTTGCTTGTAAAGTAGGATCACCCGCTAATATTTTATTAACATTATTATAAGTCATGCGCGCTGAAGACTTAATAATTGAAGGATAAAGGTTATAATCAACTACTTCCCCTTTTCTATCAATCTTCATATCTACACTAAGACATAAGCGCTCAACTCCAGGATTTAAACTACAAATTCCATTACTTAAAACATGCGGTAACATCGGTACTACTCGATCACAAACATATACACTAGTACCTCTTTCATAAGCTTCTTTATCTAAAGGACTGCCTGTAGTCACATAATGTGAAACATCCGCAATATGTACTCCTAAAATAAAACCATCTTCAACTCTTTCAATACTTATCGCATCATCAAAATCCTTAGAATCATCTCCATCAATAGTAACAATAGTTCTATTAGTCAAATCTTTTCTATGTTCATATTCACTATGATCTACACTTTGACTAATACTATTAGCTTGTTTTAAAGTTTCTTCATCAAATTCAAGTTTAATATTATTAGCTAATAAAATACTACTAATATCAACACCTGGATCATCTTCATGTCCAATCACTTTAACAATTTCAACCTTCAATGGCTTAGTAAATTCTAAAACTTTTAATTGAACTTTTAAACCTTTAACTAATTTATATTTATCCTTATTAACAATATTTAAAGTATAATTACGATAACGTAAATCATCTAACCGAATATTTAATTTTTTTCCAAAAACTGTACCAATTAAATTTTCATTATTTCTTTCAATAACTTTTATAACTTTAGCTTCATCAAAATCATAAGTTTGCTGTATTACAACAATATCTTTATCCATAGCCCCATTTATATTATAAGCACTAATATAAAAACTTAAATTATCACTAACATCAACAAAACCAAATCCTTTTTTATTAATACTAATTGGCCCTTTATATATTCCCGCTTGACTAGCACTCAAAAAGAAATTTTGACTATTACGCACAATTAAAAACTCATCCTCTAATTGATTCAAAGCTTTATTAAGCATAACAAAATCTGAAGTTTTAGTCATCTTCAAAACTACAGCCAATTTCTTTAAATCATAAAAACCTTTTTTATGCTCATTAATTAATTTTAAGATTTCAGCTTTTAATTGCTCCATAATACCTCCAAAAATGAACTACCTTAACTTATAAAAAAGAAGGCAACACAAGGATAAATAATTATCTATATTATTTAATTTGCAAGATTTTAACTAGATATCTTTAGTTCTATCTTCATACAATATATATACTATTTTTAACAATTTACCTAAAAAACTCTTACTAGATAATAAAAGGTCCTTTATGATAGGACCTTCTAAATAACTCTAATTACAATTACTAGCACAAAAAATAATATACCCATTACTAATGTTAAATTAGCAATTACTTTTTCCGAACCTCTTTCTTTAACATTCGCAAAAAGATTTAATCCACCATTTCCCGTGAATGCTCCGGATATACCATCAGATTTCCCACTTTGTAATAATGTTAATACAATTAATCCTGCAGATACTATCATTAATAAAATATCTAACATATTTTTCACCTTCCAAATGTACTAACCAATTATAACAAACATCTAAAGAATAAACAACTGTAATTTGCTTTCTAGCCTATAATTCCATATTGTACTAAGAATAATAAGATAATAGTAATAATAATGAAAGCAACAAAAATTATAAATGCTAAACCAACTTTACCTTCATCACTATTAGCTAAATTATTACGACGCAACAAATTAACTAAAGGCTTATATAAATATATAACAATTAAAACATTAATCGCATTCTTAATTAAATTAAAAGGCAAAATACCCGGAATGATCATTGCAGCAACAACATCACGCGGCATGCCATAATAAATTGGCGTAATGATATAATTCCATAAGCACATGGCAGTAACAGAAACGATCCCACCTATAACCAAGCCTTTGATCGCGCCTTTTTTGCTATGATCCTTCTTATAATAGTAAGCCGCGATGCATGCTAAGCTGCAAGTTGATATTACATTCATCAGCACATCGATCAAGATATTGCCTCCAGCATTACGATACAATACTTCGATAATGCTAGTAAGCAAGCTCATCAACATGGCACTAAACGGTCCATAGATGAATCCTCCGATAATGATGATGATATCTTTTGGATCATATTTTAGAAATGCTACTGATGGGATGATCGGAAATGAGATCACCAAATTAGCAACGATGGCTAATGCACATAAGATGCCTAGGGTTGTTAATTTTTTTATGTTCATCTTAAATCCTTTCTTTTAGTCATATGGTTTATATTCAACGCTTTGATCAGCAAAATCAATGAATAATTGAAAAGCATTACGATCTTCATCTTCATCCCAAATTTCTACAAATTTAGGTTCAACTTCGATCAAGATCTCAGTATCGACATGGCTATAAGCATTATAGCTTTGCCATAAATATTCTTGATACTTCTTTTCAAATATCCTTCCTGGTTCATCAACGACCAAGCCTTTATTAACCGCCTTACCTTCGACCTGAACGCCATTGAAGCATAATGCAACCTGATCATTTTTAAATAATTGCTGGGTCTTACGAAAATTCTTATCTGTTTTAAAATAAATCTTTTCATTGTAGAAGATACAGCTAACATTTCTAACCATGGGATAATTATCCACACAGCTAGCCAAAGCCATGATCTTATAATCCCCTAATTTATCAAACATGATTTTTTTTGCTTGTTCAAACGTATATTCTTTCATCTAAATATTAGGCAAGGATACTCTAACTTCTATAAGTTAGAGAGGAATTGCCTGCTCCTTTCTTCTTTTAAATAACTATTCCTTGCACTTAGCAATTCCAATTTCTTATAACTTATTGCTGCATTTACTTTACTAC
>CASEWY010000161.1 GCA_949291625.1 uncultured Bacillota bacterium | reverse complement strand
ATTATGGCACATTTGGTAATAAATAATATTGATATATGTTATAAACTAAAAGGAGAAGGACAACCGGTAGTATTGTTACATGGTTGGGGACAAAAAATGATCATGATGGATTTTATTCAAGATCATTTAGAAAACCATTTTAAAGTTCTTAATATTGATTTGCCTGGTCATGGGGAAAGTGGGGATCCTGATCGTCCTTATAGCGTTGAAGATTATTGTCAATTAGTTAAAAAATTATTAGAAGCTTTAAATATTGAAAATCCTATTTTAATTGGTCATTCTTTTGGTTGTAGAATTGCTTTTCATTATGCAGCGCAATATCCTACTCTTAAAATGGTATTGTGTGGGGCAGCTGGTTTATTGCCTAAAAGGGGCTTGGATTATAAAATAAAGACCAAGAGTTTTAAATTGGCTAAAAAAATAGTTAGTCTAAGTGGTGAAAAGAACTTAGAAAAATTTAAACAACATTATGGCTCTAGTGATTATAAAAATGTTTCGGGAGTTATGCGTGATACCTTTGTTAAAGTAGTAAATGATGATGTTAAACCTTTATTACCATCTATAACTTGTCCAGTAATCTTAATTTTTGGGGAAAATGATGATGCTACACCTTTATGGATGGGAAAAGAATTGGAAAAAAATTTAAAAGATGGAGCTTTGATTGTTTTTGAAAATGATGATCATTATGCTTATTTTCATCAACCTTTAAGGTTATTAGCAATCTTAGATAGTTTCTTGGGGGATTAATATGCTGATAAAAATAATATTTATATTGTTTCTAATTTTGATGATGTTGATACCTAGTAAACATGCTTTGCATATGTTTCAACAAAATCGTTATGAATTAAGACGTTATAGTAAATGGTTAAATGATAATATTAGTAAAAATACTTTATTAAAATTGGTAATTGCTTTAATATTTGTCATTATTTATTATATGGTTTTGCGTAATTATATACCATTTATTAGCTTTATTATTATCATATGTTTAATTATTTATAATATTTTAAAAGAAAGAAAAAAAGCTTATATAAAACCTTTGGTATATACAGCTAGAGTTAAAAGACAAATTGTTATTTTAGCTTTATTAGATTTGATTATATTAATTATTGTTACATATTTTGTAAATTATGAAGACTTATTAGGCTTAGTAGTAATTGCTTATGTTATGAATTGGTTTATGATATATCCTATGGCTATTATTACAATGCCTATGGAAAAGGCTGTTCAACTTTATTTTATTAATGATGCTTCAAAGATTTTACGTAAACATGATGATTTAATTAAAATAGGAATTACTGGTAGTTATGGTAAAACTTCAAGTAAAAATATTGTACAAAATATTATTTCTGATCGTTATCGTTCTTTGATGACACCAGCTTCATTTAATACACCTATGGGTATAACTATTACTATTCGTGAACATTTAAAGGCTACAGATCAAGTATTTGTATGTGAAATGGGTGCGGATAAAGTTGGTGATATTAAATATCTTTGTAAGTTTGTTAAACCACAGATTGGCTTAGTAACATCTATCGGTCCTCAACACTTACAAACCTTTAAGACGATGGATAATATCATTAAAGAGAAGATGCAAATGATAGAATGTTTACCTAAAAATGGTTTAGGTATTATTAATATTGATAATGAATATATTCGTAATTATAAGATAAATAATAAATGTAAAATAGTTACTTATGGCATATATCATGAGGCTACGTATCGCGCTTGTGATATTTCATATAGTCCCCAAGGTAGTACTTTTAATATTTTATATGAAAATGAAAAGTATGCTTTTAAGACTAAATTATTAGGTGAGCATAATATCATGAATATATTGGCGGCAGTTGCGATTGCTAGACATTTAGGTATTGAATGGAATGAACTAGCAAAAAGTGTTCGCCAAGTTGATTATGTTGAACATCGTTTGCAAGTTAAAAAGATAAATGGTTATACTTTTATAGATAATGCTTTTAATTCTAATCCTGAAGGGGCAGCAATGTCTTTAAAAGTTATGAGTATGATGCCTAATAAGCGCTTTATTATTACACCTGGTTTAATTGATTTAGGTACTTTGCAACAAAAACTTAATTATGAATTTGGAGAAAAGATGATAGGGAATGTTGATGTTGTTATCTTAGTTGGTGAAAAACAAACCTTACCAATCTTTAATGGTTTACAAGATAGTGGATTTGATATGGAAAATGTTTATATCGTATCTAATGTAAAAGAAGCTTTTAATAAAGTTTATAATATGGCTTCTTTGCAAGATATTATATTGTTGGAAAATGATCTTACAGATGCTTTTAGTAAGTAAAATTTAAACATTCATCAATAAAAGCTTGGATATTTTTAGTTATAAATTTTTGACGATGATGGATGATATTTAATTGCCTTATAATAGGTTGATCTAGGGCTATTTGTGCAATATGTGCATGCTCTAGATCTTTTTTTATTAGTTTATATGGTAATATCGCAATTCCTAAATTATTTTCAACAGCTTTAATTAAAGCATGATTGCTTGAGCTTTCCCAAATAGGTTTAATATTTATTTGATTTGTAGCAAAATAAGAATCAATTAATTTGCGTGTAGCACTATTTTTTTCTCTAGTAAGAAAAGGATAAGAACTAATTTGTTGTAAGCTTATAGACTTAAATTTAGCTAAAGGATGATTAATGGGGACAATTACTTCCATAGGATCATCAATAAAAGGAATGCAGATAAGATTATTATGTTCAATTTGTCCTTCAATTAAAGCAATATCTAAATTGTTATTTAAGATATTTTCAATGATAGTAGCTGTATTATCTACATTAACATGTACTTGAAGCTTAGGATAAGTTTTACGATAATTATTTATTAAAATAGGTAAAATATGTGTGCCTATAGTAATACTTGAACCAATATTTATCGTTCCAATATTGTCCCATTGAATAAGATTATTCTCCATTTCATCATATAAAGAAATGATGTGAAGAGCGTAGCTATATAATTGATTACCACTTTCCGTAGGATAAATCTTTTTAGAAATTCGATCAAACAATTTAGTGTTGTAATGAATTTCTAACTCTTTTATAGCTAAACTGATGGATGGTTGGGCAATATTTAATTTAATTGCTGCTTTAAAAATGCTTTTTAATTGAAATACTGTGATAAATATTTTTAAGTGACGAATAGTCATAATACCTCCAATATAATAAAATTATTATATATATTATAAATAAATACTATTTTAATTATATAATTTTTTAGACTAAAATAATAGGTGGAGGAAAAATATGGAAACAAAAGGGGAAAAATTAATAAAATTATTTTTTTCTACATTATATTTGAGCGCTTTTACTTTTGGCGGGGGATATGTCATCGTAAGCTTAATGAAGAAAAAATTTGTTGATGAGTATCATTGGATAAATGAAGAAGAAATGTTAGATTTAGTGGCTATTGCCCAAAGTGCACCAGGGCCAATTGCGGTAAATGGCGCAATAGTTATTGGCTATAGATTATTAGGCATAATAGGTTCAATAGTAGCTGTTATTGCAACGGTATTACCGCCTTTTATAATTATTACGATAATTTCTTTATGTTATGAAATTTTTATTCAAAATCAAATGATTGCTTTAATGTTACAAGGAATGCAAGTAGGAGTTGCAGCAGTAATTTTTAATGTAGTATTTGATATGTCTAAACAAATAAAAGGATATTTTTCTTGGATAATATTGATTTTAGCGTTTATTGCATCATATATTTTTGAAATTAATGTAGCTTATATTATTTTAGTTTGTATTTTAATTGGTATTATTCAATCAGTAATGGGGGTAAAGGATGATTTATCTTGAATTATTAATTGCATTTTTTCAAATAGGTTTATTTAGTTTTGGTGGGGGATATGCAGCAATTGCTTTAATACAAGAACAGATAGTAGAAATTCATCATTGGCTATCGATGAGTGAATTTATGGATTTAATTACTATTTCGCAAATGACACCTGGACCTATTGCGATAAATGGAGCTACCTTTGTAGGAACAAAGATAGCAGGAATAACCGGATCGATAGTAGCAACTTTAGGATGTATATTGCCTTCATCGATAATTGTAGGTATAATCGCATATTTTTATATGAAATATCATGATTTAAAGATAGTTAAAAGAATTTTGCATAGTATAAGACCTGCCATTGTAGCAATGATATTAGCTAGTGGCATTTCCATTTTATTATCGGCTATATATCCTGATAGTAATTTTAATTTATATCTTTGTTTAATTTTCATAATAACCTTAATTATTCAAAAATATAGTAAATTAGGTCCAATAGCTATAATGTTGTTAGCAGGAATTTTAAATTTAGTATTGCATTTAATTTAGATATCATGTAAAATAAAAAAGCTTTAATTGAGTGCCTAAAAAAATAAATAAAAAATTTCAAAAAAAGTTGACACAGATATTTGAATATGATATATTATATAGGCGCTAGTTAATAGCACATGACATCTGGAGGTTTAGCTCAGTTGGGAGAGCATCTGCCTTACAAGCAGAGGGTCAGCGGTTCGAGCCCGTTAACCTCCACCATTTTTTTCTAAAGTGCCGACTTAGCTCAATTGGCAGAGCAATTGATTTGTAATCAATAGGTTGTAGGTTCGATTCCTATAGTCGGCACCATTTTTGGAGAAGTAGCGAAGTGGCTAAACGCGTCTGACTGTAAATCAGATCCCTATGGGTTCGGTGGTTCGAAACCGCCCTTCTCCACCATCTTCTGATTGGGGCATAGCCAAGCGGTAAGGCAACAGACTTTGACTCTGTCA
>CASEWY010000160.1 GCA_949291625.1 uncultured Bacillota bacterium | reverse complement strand
ACTGTAGAAGTAGAAGGGAAACCAATCGATATTGTCATAACTGATAACAATCATTCCTTTGTTGAAAAACATCAAATTGATGCTTGTGGTGTTGATTGGGATGACTATGATATCATCGTGGTTAAACAAGGTTATATTCATCCTGAAGAAAAAGCAAAAGGCAAATTATGTATCATGTCTTTAACTGATGGAGCAACCCCTCAAGATACTCGTCTAATTGATTTTAAATTAATTATGCGTCCTATGTATCCAATCGATGAAATCTAGAAAAAATTACCGACATAGCTAATAACTATGTCGGTTTTTTAACACCAATTATATTTACTATATAGTATTATTTGTATATAATAAAGTTAGAATAATACTATTTAATAGAAATAGGAGGTATAATATGAATATCCGCCCATCCGCAGCAATTCGCCAAAATTACAATGAAATAGCCGAACTATGCAGAAAAACATCAGAACCAGTATTTCTAACCAAAAATGGTGAAGGAGATTTAGTAGTAATGGATATTGAAACCTACAATCGCCGAGAAAAAATGTTGAAACTTCGTGAAGAACTACTTGCAGTCGAAGAAGATAGATTGCATGGTGCTAAAGGTTATTCTATTGATGAAGTTGCAGAAATGATGCGTAATGTAATCAAGAAGGCTTCAAGTAATGGAAAATCTGAGTAATTACCATGTCATCATATCTAAACAAGCAACCCAAATGCTTGTTTCTCATGCCGCATTCTTAGCGCAAGTCAGCCCAGAAGCTGCAGAAAAACTAACTATTGAATTTGAAAAAGCAGCAAATTCATTAAAAACAATGCCGCAAAGATGCCCATGGCTCTTGGGAGAATGTATTCCTAAAAACACTTATCGATTTATCCTATTTGATAAACACTATATGATAATCTTTCAAATAATAGATGACAACGTTTATGCTGATTATGTTGTTAATTGTAAACAAGATTATGATTGGTTTATCAAATAACAACAAAACAATTTTCTTATTAACCATGATATTTTTAACATACCGACATATTTTGATGTGTCGGTTTTTTAAATTAATAAGAAATTCTAAAATAATCCAGATAAGCTTTATATCCATCTTGAGCACTTAGACAAGTATCTAACAAAAATCCTTTTTCACGATTCCACTCTTTTAAACCACGATAATAAAACATCTTTAAATCATCATCAATAATAAAAGGAACAATATTATATTTTAAACATTCCTTAAACATTATCAATCTACCTACTCGACCATTTCCATCTTGAAACGGATGTATGCGTTCGAATTTTACATGAAAATCTAAGATATCTTCTAATTTTTTTACTTTTTTTGCATTATATTCATCCAATAATGATTTAATCTTTTTATGAACATTTTCGGGTAAAGTAGTTTCTATTCCTCCAACCTCATTTGGATATTTTTTATATTCACCTATTGTCATCCAAGCTTTTTTTGAATCGCTAGTTCCACATTTTAAGCTATAATGAAGTTCTTTAATAAATTTTTCACTCAATATAGTCTTTGCATTATCAATAATTATATCAACACAACGAAAATGATTAACGGTCTCAATTATATCATCTACATTAATTGCCTCACCATCAACACCAATTGTATTTGTTTCATATATGTATCTTGTTTGATCATAAGTCAAACAACTTCCTTCTATATGATTAGAATTATATGTTAATTCAATTTGTGTTTTATGATAAATTCCCCCAGAAATTCTATTTTTCTTTTCTTCCTTTAAAATTTCTAATAAAGAAATAGCTATATTTTTTCTTTTATTGCTGCGCTGTGGTTTTTGAGCATCCTCTGGTATCTTCCAAGTCTTGCCAACAAGTATTGCACCATCAACACGCCCAGTAGCACAATAATTCCTAACGCTACGTTTAGATATATCCCATTTATCAGCTATTTTGGCAACCGAAAGATATCGCATAAGTCCACCTCATTCATTAATTTATTTTAACATATTATCGGCAATAAAATGAATTTTAATATTGATTATAAAAATTTATTTTGCCGATAAACTACAATTAACGCACAATTAAAACAGCTAAGAAATTTCCTAGCTGTTTTATTTACTATTTAACTACTTTAAATGCTTTATCATGAGCTAATAAGAAAGGCCTTAAATAAGCTACGGTAGAACACATTGGTAATACATCTTCACTTAGATTAATACCAAGTTCATTAATCATATATTCACGACGATTCATCATTCTTTCATACATATCTGGATATTGTTCCTTGATTTCATTTCTTAATTTTTCATCAGCTAATACTACTGTACTTTCAGCACTCGATCCAGTATATCCACTTACTGAAGGAATGATATCAATTTGTAACATCATACCTGATTCAAGTTTTTCATTTTAACCTTCATAGATTGGTGATGACATCCATTCTTCTTCACCAATTAAATGACCTGGGCATAAGCTCCAACCATATTTAGCTCTTGGTAGTTCTGTTTCAATTAAAACAAACATTTCACTACCCTTCATACCAATTTTGATATTTTCAAGCCATGCAACATAAGCATTAAAATAAGGTTTAGCTACTCTATCCAAATAATCCTTTTGACCATCAGGCAATTGGCTCTCATCTTTAACTGCGATACCATTGCGCGAACTAGAACCTCCACGATATCCATTAGTCAAAGAAATAGGATCACCAACTTTAACGGTATTATCACGAGGGAACATATTAGCTTTGATAAAACGTGGTCCACT
>CASEWY010000159.1 GCA_949291625.1 uncultured Bacillota bacterium | reverse complement strand
TTATATCACATAGTGATTTAGAATACTAGAAATTTTCGTAATCAATAAATCAATAGCTACAACATTATGACTTCCCTCAGGTATGATAATATGTGCATATTTTTTACTTGGTTCAACAAATGTTTCATGCATTGGTTTAACTGTTGTAGTATATTGATCAATTACTGATTGAATTGTTCTTCCTCTTTTTTCTACATCACGTTTTAATCTTCGAATAAAACGAATATCTGCATCTGTATCAACAAAAACTTTGATATCTAATAAATCTCTTAATTTTTCATCTTCTAAGACAAATAAACCTTCTAAGATAATTACATCACATGGTTCAATAATTTCATAAGAATTACTTCTAGTATGATATACAAAATCATATGTTGGTTTTTTAATAGTTTGTCTATTTAAAAGTTGTTGTAAATCATGGATTAATAAATTATTATCAAATGCTAAAGGATGATCGTAATTAGTTAAAACTCTTTCTTCCATCGTTAAATGTGATTGATCTTTATAATAATCATCTTGACGAATAATAACTACACTTTTTTGATCATCAAAAGCATCATAAACAATTTTAGCGATTGAGGTCTTACCTGACGCACTTCCTCCTGCAATACCAATTATGATAGGTTTCATGATATACCTCCTAATTTAGATACTTCTCAACATTAGCAAGATGCTCTTCATAAGTTGTGGCATAATATACTGTTCCATCACCATATACATCAGCCATAAAATATAGATAATCATTTGCTGATGGTTCTAAGACTGCTCTAATAGCTTGGGTACCAGGATTTAAAATTGGTCCTGGAGGTAACCCTTGATACATATAAGTATTATATGGTGAATCATAATCAGGATTAGCTTCGCATCTAAACCAATCATCATCTTTTTCAATATCTAATGCATAACAAACAGTTACACTAGATTGTAATGGCATACCTTGTTCCATACGATTATAAAAAACTTGCGCAATCATTTGCATATCTTCTTCTTTACTTGCTTCATATTGAACAATGCTTGCTAAAGTATATATTTGATGAATCGAAAGGTTACTTTGACTCATTTCATCAGCAAATTCATTATAAACATTTAAAGTTTGATTTAAAATTATCCTAGTTATTTGATCTGCAGTAGTTTCTTTATCAAATTCATATGTATTAGGACATAGATATCCTTCTAACAATATACGTACATTGTCATTAAAGATTTCTTCCGTTAAAAATGGATAATCATTCATTAAAGAACGTACATATTCTTCATCATTCCATAATGTTAATAATTCATCTTCCGTTACATTGGTTGCTTCGGCAATTTTTTGTGCTATATGCTTGGCCCAATCTCCTTCAACAAAGGTTAATCTTATGCCCTTACTTAAAGCAGCAGATGATGAATTAATTGTATTTAAAATAGCATCAGTATCTAAACTATCATTTAATACATAAGTGCCCATTTTAATATCAGTTAAATTATTTAAACGAGCATAGATAAAACTCATATTACTATTTTTAATTAAACCATCATCTTCTAAACGGTCTAAGACAGTACGTAAACTTTCACCTTCATTAATAGTAAATTCTATATCATTTCCATTTTTATTAATAGCTTTTAAACTATTATTATAATAGATAAAAATACCACCAAAGATTAATATAATAACTATTAATGCTAAAATTATAATATTCTTAATTTTAAGTTTTCTTCTTTTAGTCTTCTTGCTCATCACTAAAAGCTCCTAAAACTTCTTCACACATTTCCATTTCTTTTTCACTTAAATCCATGTCTAAATCACCATCTTCAGTATATTTAGCAGCATAAACTTCATCACTATTTTCATCTAAATCACTAAAAATAACATAACTAATATTGGTAGCTTCATCATCAAAGGTAAATAAAATTTCCATTTCTTTTGTTGTACCATCTTCCATAGTTATTAACATATGATTATCTTGCATAATATCCTCCTAAATAAAGGGCATTTTTAAAACGCCCCTAGTTTCTATCTAAATAACTTTGTAATATTTGAACAGCAGCCATTTGATCAATAACTTTTTTACGTTTTTTTCTTGATACATCCTGGGCTATCAAAAGTTTGTTAGCAGCCATTGTCGTCAATCTTTCATCAACCATAATAACTTCTAAACCAAGAGCATTTTCTAATTTTTGTTTAAATTCTAAACAAATATTCGCTCTTATACCTATATCACCATTCATATGCTTAGGTAAACCTAAAACAATCTTTTCTACACCTAATTCATCACAAATTTCTTTAATGCGTCCAATTGCCTCATCATTTTGTTCATCAGCAAAACGAATGGTTTCTACACTTCTTGCAATCATCCCTAAGGGATCACTTACGGCAACTCCACAAGTAACACTTCCAAGATCTAAGCCTAAAATTCTCATTAATCTATTTATGTCCTTCCAAATAGAAGCGAACTAGCTCTTCAATTATTTCATGTCTTTCTACTGACTGAATAATACTACGAGCATTCTTATGACTTGAAATATATGCAGGATCATTACTAATCAAATAACCAGCTATTTGATTTATTGCATTATATCCTCTTTCTTCCAAAGCTTCTTCTGTTAATTTTAAAAC
>CASEWY010000158.1 GCA_949291625.1 uncultured Bacillota bacterium | reverse complement strand
CATATTGACGAGTATAAGCATTATCACTTAAGTATACTACTGTCAAAGTGTCATCATTAACAATTGACTTAGGACCATGTCTAAATCCTAAAGGTGTATCATACATTGTAACAACTTTACCTGCAGTTAATTCTAACATCTTTAAAGCAGATTCTTGAGCGATACCTTTTAAAGTATTGCTTCCTAAATATACGATACGATTAAAATTATAACTATCAACAACTTCTTTCATTTCTACATAACGTTTATCAACTAATTCTGTAGCTTTTTCAATTAAACTATTAACTTTAGCAATAGTTTCTTCTAAATTATCAATGCTAAAGCACAATAATGTAGCAAGATACATATTAGAAAAACTAGAAGTCATAGCGAATGATTGATCATGAGTTTCATCAGTCAAATTAATAGCTAAACAATTAGCTTCCTTTTCTGCACGTTTGCTTAATGCACCATTCTTATTACAAGTAACAAATAAATGATATAAATTATTACTTACTGCCTCTGCAGAATCTACTGCACCAATTGATTCTGGAGAATTACCACTACGACCAAAGCTAATTAATAAAGTTGGTTTATTTGGAGAAATATAATTTTCTGGTGTAGCTGTAATATCAGTAGTACCATAAGACTTTGCTTTATAATTACACAAACGATTGATATAAGAATATAAAGCATTACCTACGAATTCACTAGTTCCTGCTCCTGTAAAAATTACATCATAATCTTCTTGAGTTAAAACCTTGTCCATAAATGTTTTAATCTCGTCTTTCATTGCACGGATCTGGTTACATGTTTTTTCCCATGTAGCAGGTTGTTGATGAATTTCAGTTGCTGTAAATGTTGCACTTGTGCTTTGAAGTGTAGCATCATCCATGTTAAATACTGTCATGTTTTATGTCTCCTTTTCCATTTATTTCAACTAAATTATAACAACAATCATAGCGTTTTCAACAATTTAATTGAAATACTTAAAATCATTACTAAAAAGTACAAATCACTTGCTTTATTTTCGTGCTAAATTATAATTATAAATAGAAAATAGGAGGAAACAAAATGATAATTCAAAGTACACGCGTTTGGTTAAATGGCGATTTCATTCCAGCGCAATTAGAAGTAGATGGCAAAAAAATAGTTGCTGTCCATAATTATGAAGCAAAAAAAGTAGATGTTGATTATGGAGATAAACGTCTAGTACCAGGATTTATTGATATTCACTGCCATGGCGCATATGGTTTTGATACCAATGATGCTAATGAAGAAGGTCTTAGAAATTGGACTAAGAATATCGTTAAAGAAGGTGTTACTGGCTTTTTAGCTACAACAATTACGCAAAGTAATGAAGTATTAACTAAAGCAGTAAAAAATGTTGCAAAAGTTGTTAAAGATGGCTATGAAGGTGCGGCTATTTTAGGTATTCACTTTGAAGGTCCATATTTGGATATGGTATATAAGGGAGCTCAACCTGAACAATATATCGTTACCCCAACTGTAGAAGAATTCAAGCACTACCAAGAAGCAGCTAATGGCTTAATTAAA
Organism: uncultured Bacillota bacterium; assembly: GCA_949291625.1. Lineage (GTDB taxonomy): Bacteria > Bacillota_I > Bacilli_A > Erysipelotrichales > Erysipelotrichaceae > JALEVB01. The sequence goes on along the minus strand of CASEWY010000158.1, from coordinate 10,501 downwards.
GTTATAACTATGGCAACAGAAACTGACCCAGACTTAGCATTAACTAAGTATTGTGCAGCTAATGGTGTTGTAGTATCTGTTGGACATTCAGCTGCAACTTATGAACAAGCTACTATGGCATTTGCTAATGGTGCTAAATCTATGACCCATATCTATAATGGTATGACACCATATAATCATCGCAAAAATGGTTTAGTAGGTGCAGCATTACGTAATCGTGATGTTTATGGAGAAGTAATTTGTGATTGCAATCACTCTACTCCTGCTGCTTTAAATATTTTATTTACAGCCAAAGGTCGTGACAAAACTATAATGATTTCTGATGGTTTAATGTGCAAAGGCTTTAAAGCTGGTGAAAAATTTATCTTCGGTGGTAATGAAATTGAAATTTATCCTGATGGAAGTGCTCATTTAACTAGTACTAAAGGTTTAGCAGGTTCTACTTTAAAGATTAATGAAGGTCTAAGAAATCTAGTTGAAAAGGCAATGGTACCATTTGATGCAGCTTTAAATTCATGTACTATTAACCCTGCAACCTTACTTGGCTTAAATGATCATCTTGGAAAATTATGTGCTGGCTATGATGCTGATATCGTAGTATTAAATGATGATTATAGCGTTGCACAAACTTATTGCAAAGGCTCAGCACAATTATAGGGGGTTATCTATTTAATGGCCAAAAAAGAAATCGTAGCTGGTAGAAATATCTATAAGCTGGAAAATGGACAATTTGTCCTTTATGATCGCTTATCTAAAACAGCTTACATCGTTAAAGATAAACATGCTAATCAGCTTAACTATTATATGAATCGCTTTATTGTTGCCTTGGTACTTGGTATTCTTATCGCAACTTTCAAGGTAAATATATTTATCTGCATTGGAGCTGGAATCATTGCTCTTGCAGTTTCAGAATATAAATATCGTAAATTTTTAAGTAGCTTAACCCAATTACCAACTTTTGATATCAAAAAATATCAAAGAGTATCTAGAATTGATGGTATCGTAAAAGAAGGCAACAAATTACGAGCAGTAGTCTTAGCATTATTATATATTGCTTTAGCAATCTTAATAGTTCTAAATGGTATTTTACAACACCATGCTACATATCTACTAGTAGTCGAAGGTATAATCTCTGTCGTAGCATTATATTTTGGTATTACTAATATCATCGCAATATTTAAGATGAAATAAATTAAGATCCACTTTTATTAAAGTGGACCTTTTTTTAAACTTTAATTAATGATAATTGAACTTTTTCTCTTTCTAAATCAATATCCGCAACATAAACATCGACAATATCATTTACACTAACAACTTCACTAGGATGGTTTACTCGCGAAGTACTTAAACGCGAAATATGTGCTAATCCATCCTCATGTAAACCAATATCGATAAATGCTCCAAAATCAGTAACATTTCTAACTACACCTTGCAATTTATCACCAACTTTTAAATCGCTAATTTCCAAAATATCACTACGCAAAATAGGACCATCAAATTGTTCACGATAATCTCTTGTTGGTTCTTTTAATATAGTTACAATATCATTGATTGTATATTCATCACTGCCTAAATCTTTTGCGCATTGTTTTATATCTAACTTATCTAAATCTTCCAAAGAATAACTATTTAATATTTTTTTAGCTAAATCATAACTTTCAGGATGAATTCCTGTTTGGTCTAATAACTCACTACCGCCTTGAATTCTTAGAAATCCTGCACATTGTTCAAAAGTTTTATCTCCCATCTTTTTAACTTTTTTCAATTGTTCACGATTATTGAAACGACCATGTTCATTACGATATTCTACAATTTCTTTAGCATTTGCTTTATTTAATCCTGCTACATGCATCAACAATTCCATGCTAGCAGTATTAACATCTACCCCTACTCTATTAACGCATTTTAATATGGCAAAGTCTAAACGTTCACTCAATTGTTTATCAGGAAGATCATGTTGATATTGACCTACACCAATACTTTTAGGATCTATCTTAATCAATTCAGCTAAAGGATCTATCAAACGTCTAGCAATTGAAATAGCACTACGCTTTTCTACAGTCAAATCTGGGAATTCTTGACGCGCTAATTCCGAAGCACTATAAACGCTTGCTCCTGCCTCTGATACTAATGTATATAAAACATCTAAATTATTTTCTTTAATAGTCTTAGCTACAAAACTTTCAGATTCTCTTGAAGCTGTTCCATTTCCAATAGCGATAATTTTAATAGGATATTCTTTACATAACTCAACTAATTTAGCTTCAGCTTCTTTTAGTTTATTTACTGGAGGATGAGGATAAATAACATCAATTTTTACTAATTTACCCGTACTATCAACAACTGCTAATTTGCAACCGGTACGAAAAGCAGGATCAAAACCTAAAATCATCTTATTCGCAATAGGTGGTTGTAACAATAGCTTTTCTAAGTTTAAAGAGAATATTTCAATTGATCTTTCCTGAGCTCTAGTAGTTAAATTATTACGAATTTCTCTTTCTACACTAGGAAATAATAATCTTTTAAGTCCATCATCAACCGCCTCTTCAATATAAGCTAAACAAGCAGTTTCTCTATCTCTAGTAATTCCCCTTAGCGCATATCTTTTAAAATAATCAACGTCATAATCAAAACTAACATTAATCACTTTTTCTTTTTCAGCCCTATCAATTGCCATAATACGATGATTAGCAATCCTACTGACTGATTCACTATGATCATAATACATTTGATAAACCTTTTTATCATCATTATGATCTTTTTTAGCTTTAGTTATTATCTTGCCATATTTATTTATCGAATCCATTACCTTCCATCTTAATTTAGCATCATCACTAATTCTTTCCGCAATAATATCTTGCGCCAATTTAATAGCTTTTTTGGCATTTTCAACATTTTCATTGATATATTTAGCACACTCTTTATTTACATCAAAAAATTTAGGACAACTACAAATCCTATCAGCCAAAGGTCCTAAGCCTAAAGATAACGCCACAGCAGCTCTTGTCTTCTTCTTTTGTTGATAAGGGCGATAGATGTCATCCACTTGAGAAAGCTTAGAACACTTATTTATTTCCTCAATAATTTTATCATTCAATTTACCTTGCTTTTCAATTAAACGCAAAACATCTTCTTTTCTTTGTTTTAAATTTTGTTGATAAGCATATTCTTTTTGAATAAATATTATCTGCTCTTCATCAAGGCCTTGCGTTACCTCTTTTCGATAACGCGCAATAAAAGGTACAGTATTACCCTCTTCTAATAATTTTAAAGTATTTAATACTTGTTCATTTTTAATATTTAAACTCTTTGCAATAGGTTCAACTAATATATCCATTTCTTTATCACTCCTGAGCATTTATTTTACCATGATTATGTTTAGTTTATTCATTAAATATGCAATATATGATATAATTTTAAAAGTTAATAAAGAAGAGGTATGATATGAACATTAATTTTCAAAGCAGAAAAACGACTTATATCTTAGCAAGTATATCAATCGTTTTATTCATAATCGTAGCTATCTTAGCTTATGTATTTCTTATAGCTAATCCAAGTAAACAATATCAAGTAATCGACTTACGAAATAAATCTATAACTGAAGTAGAAACATGGATATCCGAGAATGAAATTCCTGAAGAACTTTATCAAATATCCTATGAATTCGATGAAGATATAGAAAAAGATCATGTAGTATCTCAAAATTTAAAAGTTCAAGAATATATTACGGAAGAAACTCCATTAAGACTTATTATTAGTAATGGACCTGATCCTGATAAAGAAATTGAACTAATTGATTTTAATGATAAAACTGAAGAAGAAATAAAACAGTGGTTTGATGAAAATAAATTTACCGATGTAACCTTTGAATATGTTGTAAGTGAAGAAATTGCTGAAGGAAAATTTGTCAAAATCAATATCGAAGGCAATAAAGCAAAACGCAGTGACCTAATCATGGTAAGTATTTCAGCAGGAAAAGATGCTATAGGCATAGAAATAACCATGCCAGATTTTAGCAATTATACAAAAACAAATATTCAAGCATGGGCAAAAGAAAATTTAATGAATTTAACTTTCCAAGAAGAAGCAAGTTCAACAATTGCTGAAGGAAAAGTAATTTCTCAAACGCCAAAAGCAGGCGAAAAAACCAAAACAGGCGAAAAAGTAACTGTAGTTTTATCAATTGGTAATGGCATAAGCGTAACTAATCAAGTAGGAAAAACTTCAACAGATGCAGTCAATTGGGCAAAAGAAAATAATTTAAAATATACTTTAAAAGAATATTATAGTACTCGAACAAAAGGTACAGTAATTGAACAAAGTCCAGCTAGTGGTACCCTAAAATCAGGTTCAACTATTACCTTTAACGTATCAGTTGGTTATGTACCAATAAATAATTATACTAATCGTGATCGTCAAGAATTTATTACTTATATCAACGGTATTAATAGTTTATATAATAGCTCTGCAAAAATAAATATTAGCTTTACTGAGCAAGACTCAGATAAAACTGCTGGAACTATTTTAGCAATTTCCATTAATGGTAAAACTATAAATGGCACTGAAATGGTACCTCCAGGAACAAATATTGTAGTAACTGTATCAAAAGGTAAATCAATAAATGTAACAAGTTATAGTGGAAAATCAGAATCAGAATTCAAAACTTATCTATCAAATAATGGCTTAAGTGCTGGATCAAGATCTGAACAATATCATGATTCAATAGCTAATGGAAGCATCATATCAAATGATACTGGAACTAAAGCACAAGGATCATCTATTAATTATGTAGTATCTATAGGAGCATATGGAGGCCCTAGCCAAGATTTATATCAAGCAGGTAAATCCTTCAACAACCTACAAAATGAAATCAATGCAGCTAATAGTAAAGGCGCTGGATGGACTTTAAATAAACAAGACGTTGGTCAAACAACTTATGAACAAGGAATCATAACTGAAGCATGTAGTATTAGTGGTAAAACTATAACATGTAAGGTATCAACCGGAGCTTATGTAACTGTCCCTACATTCACTTCAAATCCATGTGGAAATGTAGCTAAATGTTCAATCGACGGTTTAAATTATCAAGTATCTACCCAATCAGAATATAGTGATGTTCCAGCCGGAACTGTAGTATCAATGAATCCTGCAGCAGGCTCATCAGTTGCCAAAGGAACAAGTATTCAAGTAGTATTATCTAGAGGTCCACAACCTGTTGTTGCATGTCCAGGCGATGCAACAGGAAATGGTAATGGAGATTGTACATGCACTAATCCAGATTATGAATATGATAAAAATAGTAATTCATGTAAATTAGCTTATGTAACTACCCCAAATATAAGTTTAGGAATATTAAAAGGTAATACATATGATGAAGCAGTTACAAATGTACAAAATGCCTATGCAACTGTAGGATTACAAAATAATTTAAACTTTGTAAAAGTATCTAAAGAAGAATCAGGAGGACGTACTCCTGGAACAATTCTTAGTATAGATCCTGCGCCAAATACAAGAATTCATATTAGCCAAACTATTACTGTAAGAATTGCTGAATATGAAAACTAAAATTTCTTTTACATCTTAAACATAAAGCTTCTATAATCAAACATTTTTCAACTTATGTTTGATTATTAGAAGCTTTTTATTTACCTTCAAATTATTATTAACAATATCCAATATGTTTTATACTCGCATTATAAAAAGCCATTAACATCTTCGTTAATGACTTTTATTGAAATTATTCTTTTATATCAGAATTATCACTTTGATTATCAATACTTTCTACAGTTTCCTCTACAGGAGCATTTTCAATGGTTTCTGAAGTTGATTTATTAGAAGATATAGTAAGTAATAATCTATCTCTTACATCGCTTCTACCTAGCTTAAAATTACGTCCTGTATTAGCGGCTGTAACATCTAATGTCATTTCATCATAGAAATCAGTAACTTCAAAGATATCATGATAATCACCATTAGTTATTTCCATATAAACAATATATGTTCCATCTGGAATTGATTTTAAATTATTGACAGCTTTGAAACATGCATGTGAATAATCATAAGACAGTTTCATAATTTCTGAATAATTAATTGCACATGCTTGAGCTGATGTTTCATTTAATTCATAGGTTTCTCCGCTGTTTATATCAGCTAAAATGAATTGATATGTTGTTGATACATCATTATAGTCTGTATTATACATCCAGCTAGCTGCTTCAGTAGATAGATTTTCATCATCATCAATGTTTATAGATAAACTTGAATATAATGAATCAATATCACTAGGTTTATTAACAGTATTCCAATCAATTTGAATATTATTAATCAATAATTCATAACGGAATCTAAATGATTGATTATTAATAAAGTAAACATTATTACCATCAATTTGTTTAGATTCTGGTAAACTTAAGAATTCTGTATTTAGTATATTATCATCCATAACTGTATCACCATTAGTAATACGCATTATAATCGTATAATTTTCATATCCTAAATCATATAATTCTTGAATATTAATCGTAACATCAAATTGGGTCATTTCATAAACATAACCATCGCCAAGATTCAATGTATTCTTTGAAGTTGTGGCTGTATAAGTTTTTACTTCTTCACCACTTTCAGCATCTACAAATATAATCTCATGTTTAATATTTGAACCCTCTTTTGCATCCATACCTTTAATTATTGCCGTACCAGCAATTCTTAAATTATTGTCATCAACATAATCAAATGTAGTTGGAGCAATTGCTACAGTCTTAACAACTTCTTCAGGTGGTGTTTCAGGTTCTTCACTTGGAGGAGTTGGTGTAACTTCAGGTTCTTCAGTAGGATCTGTTGGAGGAGCTTCGATTGTTTCTACATTCATAAATACTAATTCATCTTGTGCAGTGAAGCTTATCTTCTTATTACCAATAGTTTTTTCCTCAGGAAGGGTTAAGCCAGTTAAATAATTATAACCATTAAATTCTGTGAATTCACCATAGTTATAATCTATTACAAATTTATAACTACCATCTGCTAATTGTGAAACATCTAAATTAGTTTCAAATGTTGCATAATCTTTATTATTAGTTGTAGTCAATGGATATTCAGTTTGCTCTAAATAAGCATTTTCTAACAATAGACGATGAGTCAAGGTATTAGTTTGTGTTACATAAATACCTGGTTGATATGCTTCACCTTTAATATTTAGATTATTTTCATTCCATGCGAAATTAGTAATCTTAAATACAAAGTCTCCAGTAGGTGTTGTACCCTCTTGAATATTGGTACCTTGACTAACTTTATCTACATAATTACTTTGAATAAATCCAACACTTGTATTAAAGTCATAATTTACTAAACCTTTGTCAGTACCGCTTATAATATTTGAACCACTTAATGGATTTACAGTATTTACTTTTACAAAGTTACTTGATTCATTAAGTATAGTTACCATAAAATTCTTTTGATAAGTTGCCCCATATTGCGAAGAATATAAAGTCTTAGAATTATTATCTGGACTTTGTTTAATAGGAATACCATAAGTATTAATTACACCTAAAGAATACTTATTATAATCCGTTAAATTACCATTATAACCATTTGCACATTTATCTATATCATATGCAATTGCCGCTATCTTATAACCCCAATAAGGATCAGCTGCATACTTTAAGTTGATACCAGAGCCCTTATTTCCTAATTGGGGGCCAAAAAAGCGAAAATCGTTTATATCTAAGTATCCTCTTAAATTGATTCCCATATGTTCTCTTATTGCTTGTTCAACACTAGGGAAATATGAAGCTGAATCAGGATCAGAGTCATAAGCACTCCATCCAAATAAGTTATTTCTTTGTTGTGCATAATTACTAGTTCCATATGCACTCTCTAAGCAAGCTAGAGCATAAACTAATAAGGCATTTACGCCATAAGTATTTTGAGCATCAATAAATGTTTGCCCTTGATTCCACAATTTACTTGAAGAATTATAACCTTTAGAACTCAAGAAATTATTATATACATTGGCTGATATATTACTTTGAGATCGAAGTGGTAAAAATTGATAATAGTTATAATAAGTTCCTACATAATTTTGATAATAAGCATCGCTATAAAAATTAACGCCATCATAAGAATAATACTTCTTACCAGTTTCCATCCAATCAGGAGCTAAGCCAATCGCATGACGATTTTTTGTAGGATATGTAGAAGGTCCACTCCATCCACTATACCAATAGAATACTAAATCTCGATAATTTCCACTTTGTTCAACAACATATTCAGCTTTATAAATATGTGTTTGAAATGGTTCTTCATTATACTTACCAGTAGTATTTCCTCCAAGCATAATCGGAATTTCTAACTCAGTATATTTTGTAGGAATTAAATCTACTCCTTTTAATTTTGTATAACCATCAAAACCAGTTACATTAATATGAATTACACCCTCGCCATTACCATCATAACTTTCTGTTCCTTGATAATATAACTCACGGTGCATGGTTACATAAGTTGTTTTTTGATTTGCTACATTACCATTATATTGTGTTATATCTAAAGTATTACTTCCATATCGTGATGGATAACTATAGGCAGTACCTGATACCATAGCAATTATCTTCGTAGGTGATTTACTAGAAGGATGTCTTACTACAGCATCCCTTCCTAGTTCATTCATTCTTGCTTTGGCATCATTAAAATTAGCATAGCATCCATAACTTTGAAATCCACCATCATCTCTTACAGTATCAACTTCATAATTGTTACAATTCATATTATAAGAAAAATCATATGCTTCAACTTCTTGAACAATATCATTATTACTAATAGTAAATACTGACCAAATTAAGCAGATTGATAATATAATATTTATAATTTTTTTCACTTGCCAATCCCTCCTAATTTAGATCAACATTAACTTCAATTAAAGTATCGCTTCCACTAACTTTCAATTTTAATACTCCCGTATATGTTATTGGATTATTCATTGGATTATAAGCTTCAAAAAGTAATGATCCGCTACTTTTAGCAGTAATTTCTTTACCGATTATATTTTCATGTTTCATTGCTGAAACTGAAGAATCTAAAGCTTTAAAAACTTCTTCACTATCATCTGGATAATAATATGCTTCTTCTATCACAACGGTATCTTTCCATAAACTAATAACATCTAGATTAAAACAATATATACCTACCGTAGAAGGAACCAAATATTCTGAATCATTTTGATATAATTGTTCACCAGTAATATCAAAAGCACTAGATACTTGTATTTGATAGGTCTTGCCATCGCTAATTATATCATTAGCTTCATATTGTAACATTTCCTTAGTTCCTAAATTGTTAGATAAATCAAAGGTCATAACACTTTGATCTATATCATTTGTAACTTCTATAGTTTCTAAATTTTTATCGTTAATAGGAATAAAAATATTACTAATATATTCATTTTCTACCGACACAAGCTCAAACCAAACATTTTGTTTTCCCAAAAAATATGATTTGCTTTCTAGTTCACTAACATAATTACTATAATTATTTAAGCTTATATTCTCACTAGTAGTAAAATGACTTAAATCTATATTAGTTGCTTCATTCGCTTGTACTCTGATTCTAGCAATAACAAAATTAAAATCTAAATCATCAAATTTATATGTCGTATAATCAACTAAATCAATATTAATATCATCAAATTGTGTATTAGCATTAGGTTTATCTTGTCCTACAATTGTAGACAAAGTTGGAGTAGATGTTGGTTCAATTGAAGAATCGTTTTCACTTTGCATAGATAATAAAAATATTAAAACAGCCAAAGCAATAATTACAATTCCCGCTAGGATAGCTATTAATCTTTTTTTATCTTTAATCACGATATCACACTCCTAGATATAATTATATCAAATTATAATTAATTATTAAATAATTAGCCAATAGAAAAGCAACAGAAGACTTTTCTGTTGCCAAAATATTATTCTATACCATTAGGATTTTTTTGTGCAAAGTTCCAAGCATCCTGGCACATATCATCAATATCATATTGAGCTGACCAACCCAATAATTCTTTCGCCTTAGTAGTATCAGCATAACATGTTGCAATATCACCTGGACGACGATCCATGATTTTATATGGTATTTCCATATGTGCAGCTTTAGCAAATGCATCTTTCACTTGCAATACCGAATATCCATTTCCTGTACCAAGGTTAATTGCATCTACTCCTTTATGATTAAGCGCATATTCAATAGCTTTAATATGACCTAAAGCTAAATCTACAACATGGATATAATCACGAACACCAGTTCCATCAACTGTATCATAATCATTTCCCCATACTCTTAAATAATCGCGCTTACCTGTAGCTACTTGAGCAATATATGGTAATAAATTATTAGGAATTCCATTAGGTGTTTCTCCTAATAATCCTGATTTATGTGCACCAATAGGATTGAAATATCTTAATAATAAAATGCTCCAATCGTTATCAGAAACATATACATCTCTTAAAATTTGTTCATT
>CASEWY010000157.1 GCA_949291625.1 uncultured Bacillota bacterium | reverse complement strand
GTTTGTGATCCTCATGGTAATTTAACTAAAGAATATGTAGAAAATTGTACGATTATTAGAAGTTATCGTGAATCTCCTCATACTGATGCGGATGAAACAAAGAAATTAGTTGCGAAAATGCTTAGTGATTTATTAAAAAATAGACAGAATATCCATGCTTTATATAGTAAACTACCACTAATTCTAGGTGGGGAACAATCGGTATCTACCGATGAACCTGTACTATCCATCAATAAATATATGGATGAAATGGAAAAAAATTCATGCGTTAGAAGTGTATCTTGGCATGTAGGATATCTAAGACATGATTGTCCTGAAGCAGGATGTGGAATAGTTATCGTTCCTAAAACTCATGAAGATATAGAATATTGTAAAAAGAAATTAGATGAATTAGCTAATTATATTTGGAATAAACGTCAAGAATTTCATTATACAGGATATACATTAGTACCAGATAAAGCTATTGAAGAAGCTATTGCCTTCGATGACAAACCTGTATTTATTTGTGATAGTGGTGATAATACTACAAGTGGAGCTAGTGGGGAAAATACTTATATATTAAGACAGTTATTAGCTAAAGAATTAGATAAAAAAGTTTTGATTGCGAATATTACAGATGCTACTTGTGTTAAACATTTACAAAATTATCAGGTTAATGAAGAAGTTATAATAAATTTAGGTAAAGATGATAATGAATTAAATAAAGCTATATCTTTAAAAGTACAAATTATTTCCTTTGCTAAGATGGTAGGTAATAAGTGGAGTGGACGTGATAAAGTGTGGGGAGATATTGTTAATGTAAAAGTAGTTGATAAACCTTTATATATCACCATATCAAGCTGTAATAATTCAATGACAGAGATTAATCAATTTGTAAATGCTAAGTTAGATATTAATGATTATGAAATAATTGTGGTTAAACAAGGCTATCTATTCCCAGAATTAAAAGAAATTGCTAAATTTTGGATAATGAGTTTAACTGATGGAGCAACTCCGCAAGATACTAGATTAATACCATTTAAACAAATAATGCGGCCAATGTATCCGATAGATGAAATGTGAGGTAAATAAAATGAGTGAAAAATTTTTATGGGGTAGTGCAACAGCTGCCTATCAATGTGAAGGTGCTTGGAATGAAGATGGAAAAGGCGCAAGCATCTGGGATGAATTTTGTCATAGTGAAGCAAATACTACAAAGATAACTGGCGATGTTAGCTGTGACTTCTATCATCATTATAAAGAAGATATTAAAATGATGGCTGATTGTGGTCAAAATACTTATCGTTTTTCTATTAGTTGGAGTAGAATTCTTCCTAAAGAAGATCATGTAGTAAATCAAAAAGGTCTAGAATTCTATGATAAAGTATTAGATGAATGTGAAAAATATGGAATCGTACCAAATGTAACTTTAATCCACTATGATCTACCTGATTATATTGGAGCTAAAGGTGGTTGGTTATATGAGGGTATCAGTGATGAGTTTGCTTATTATGCTAAGGTTGTTTTTGAACATTTTAAAGATAGAATTCCTTTTTATGCAACAATTAATGAACCAACATTTAATGCTTCATGTTGTTATTTGACGGGTAATTATCCACCTAATGTGCAAAATAGTTTACAGGATTATTTCCATTGTATTTATAATATGGCCGTATGTAATGCTAAGGCAATTAAAGAATTTAGAAAATTGAATTTAAATGCTAAGATTGGTTTAGTACATTCATCTTGTTCATATGATATCTTTGTAGATAATGAAGAATATCGTAAAGCAGCAAAATATGGCGAATATTTTAGTACAGAATGTATGTTAGATCCA
>CASEWY010000156.1 GCA_949291625.1 uncultured Bacillota bacterium | reverse complement strand
TTTACTAATTCCCTTTTCTTGAGTTGTTCCTAAAGCGAAACGTTTGCCTTCAATAAATACTGGCATATCCTCTTCTATTGTTTCAAATTTTCTTAAGCCTCTAGCATCCGTATAATTATTAGCATACATGAAGCAATCGATATGATGTTGATCAATAACTACATTATAAGGAGCAGCAGGAACTACAACCCTAGCATTAGCACTTTCAGGATTAAAGAAGATTGAACGATCCATATCACGATATGCGGTACCCTTATCAAGATCATCCAAACGTACAAAAGCTCCTATTTCGGTACCTTGGGCAACTATCTTTCCATTTTCATTAATATGAATAGAACCCATATCATCAAAAACTACTACTTGATTAACTATTTCTTCCTTAGCAATTGCAGTCAAAGCTTCAATCGTTTCTGATTTACCTGCACCAGAGTCTCCCATAAACATGATATTCTTCTCAGATCCATCTTTTAGATATAATTTAATCATTGCCCCATGAATTGGCAAATAACCTTTTTGCATTACAGCTAGATTATGTAAAGTTAAAAACATCTTCTTAACATAACCAAAATATTCAATAACATCTGCTGCACTTATCTTACCAATCCAAATATTTTCCTTTTTATCATGATAGAAAGTAGTATCATTTTTACCATCTGGATTTCCAAATAAGACAATACAATCTGGTTTACGATTTATGCATTCTTTCATCGTAGCCATTTCAAATAAGTTAGGTACGGCAACAGCTCCTCCAATAAAATCACGATGGAAATAAGCAAATAATAATAAAGTTCCAACTTTACATGGCATACAAATCCATTCATTGTCTTTTCTAATAAATTCTTTGATAGGATTTTGATATGTTTCGGTAAACATTCCTAAACGCTTATTACTCTTTGGATGAATAATAAGTGGTGTTCTCAACATTATTTGATTAACAAATGGTATTTTATTTAAAACTTCATAGTCATTAGGAACTTCCCAGTCATAAGTTTGTAATAATAAGCTAGCATTAGTACCTGCTTGTAATTGACGATACAATTGATCATTTGATCCTTGAATCTTTTGACGAATGGTACGATAAAAACTTAAGACTAAGCGATTAAAATCATCATCTGCTTCACGGAAGTTTTTAATTTGAAAACCTTCATCATTACGCGTATAAATAATGGAATATCTTTCCATATTTCGCCAAAAATGATAAGCCTCTTCTACTAATTGTAAAAAATAAATTCTATTATTTAAAGCAGGATGTCTTATTTCACTTGGTTCTAATACCAATAATAATTTTAATAATCTTAATAGACTATCCTTTACTTCTGTAATTGTAGAACCCTCAAATAGCCAATTATATAATTCAATATTATGGCAAGCTAAATGATTAAAAAATAAATCTAAAAATTGATGAAAACCTTCTGAAGAAACAATTTCTTCCGGTTTTACACAATATTGTTTAGTATAGTTAATAATTGCAAGGTTACGTTTATAATATACTGCTTCGTTCATAAAAAACCTCCATCTCTCAAAAATTATATCACAATTGATTTCTTTGTCTCAATATTTCATAGGCGATGACACTAGTAGCACTGCTAGCATTTAATGCATTACGAAAATCATTTGCATAAGGAATATAAATAAAACCATCCATTTCTTTTAATAAATCTTTACTAATTCCGCGCATCTGACCACCTATGGCAATTAATACCGGTTTGCGATAATTTTTATCTAAATAACTAACGGCATTATTGCGATAGGCAGCTAGACATTCTATTCCTTTATTTTTTAAATAGCGTAAATCATTAACTAAATCATCACTTTGATGAATATTAATTAGTTCACTTGCTCCAGCACTACTTTTACAAATAACATTTTGTGCTAATGACCAATCGCGATTATTGCATAGTATTCCACTACATCCAGCACTATATAAACTGCGAAGAATATAACCATAATTAAATGGATCTTCAATTCCATCTAGCAGGCATATAAAGCTTTGATTACTAAGTAAATCATCTAACGGTTGATTTATACGTTCTTTAGCAATTCCTATAACTCCTCCATGGGTTTTACCTTGTGCTAGTTCATTGATAGTTTCACGATCTTGCAATTCTATTGCAATATTTTTGGCTTTACATATTTTTTTAAGATAATTGATGTCTTTACTTTGCTTTTTAGCATCTATAATTACCTTTTCAACTTGACGTTTATTACCATTTATAATAGCTTTTACACTTAAAGCTCCCTCAAAAATCATCTATCTTCTCCTTATCATATCTAAAGGTTCAACTTTAAAATCAATAGGCACAAATACTTCCGCCATAGGACGATTACTTATATTTATATCAATACCATCTTGATCTATAATTCTTTCAACTTTAAAAGGCACATTATTTATATGAGGGCCAAATACTTCTAACTCATCATCAATTTTAAAGACATTACGACTTTGAATTCTAGCTAATTTCTTAGTTTCATCATAAGCTAGTACCACTCCAACAAAATCATGAGTAACTCCTGCCCCATTAACACCATATAAATGCGTTTTATGCGTAGGTAATCCCCCATAAAAACCATCGGCACAAGGTCTATTTTCAGCTTTAGCAATCTCCTTACGATAATATGCTAAACGCTCAGGTGATAAGTTAGCACCTTCTTTGGCAATTTCATCAATTAACATACGATAAGTCTTCACAACCGTAGCTATATAATAATTAGTCTTCATCCTACCTTCAATCTTTAATGAAGCAACATTACTAGCTATCATATCATAAACATAATCAACTGCCATTAAATCCTTACTACTCATAGAAAATAAGCAATCTTCATGACTTATTTCTTTTCCATCTTTATAAAGATGATATTTCCAACGACAGCTTTGAGCGCAACCCCCACGATTTGCATCCCTAAAAGTCATCTGATTAGATAAGGTGCATCTTCCAGAATAATTAACACACATACCGCCATGAATAAATGCTTCAATGCTTAATGGAGAATTTTGCGCTAGATATTTAACTTGTTCAATATTGCATTCCCTTGCCAAAACTACTCTATCTACTCCTAAGTTTTTATAAAATTCAATAGCTGCTAAATTAGTAGTCGACATTTGCGTACTTAAATGTACTTCTAACTTTGGGGCTACCTTTTTGGCAATTTCTATGATTGCTACACTCGCAACGATAATAGCTGTAACTCCAATTTTTTCTAAAGTCTTTAAATATTCTTCAATGCCTTCTAAATCTTCTTCATGAGGAATCATATTAACTGTAACATGTACATGAGCTCCATAAGCTTTTGCAAATGCACATGCTTCAGCAATATCCTCAATTTCAAAATTACTTGCACGTGAACGCAAAGAAAAACGTTTACCACCAAGATAAACTGCATCCGCTCCAAAACGAATAGCGGTTTTAGCCCTTTCTAAGTCTCCAGCTGGAGCCAATAATTCAATCTTTTTATTCATTTATTTCACCATACTTGTTTTTTGATACATGTATCCTGTACTCAAAGGATAATCATGATATTTATCTTCATAAGCTTTTTTAATTAATTTAGCATCTTCACCCTTTTCAATTAAACGATAATTAGCAATCGCATCATAAACCATCTCAAAAGGCAAAAACATTCTTTCCACAATAAAATAATCAATATTCTTAGAACCTAAAGCCAAATATTCTTCAAAAGATTCTTGAATATAAGGAGTATAAATACATGTTCCCTGTTCATCTTGATATACTGGCATATAATCATTTCTTGTAGCCTCTTTAAGACGCAAATCAAAACAATTATTAACCTCAACATCCTCATTTATCTCTTCTAAATAATCACGTAATAATAAACGTTTAGAATAAGACATATTAAGATAACCATGTAACATAACCATGCTATTTCTAGTCTTAGAACCTATTTCTTCTAATTGTTCTAAGGTCAATTCTTTAGCAATCACACAACCAAAAATTCCTTTATTAAGCCATACATTAATATCATATGAATTAGCACATAAAGTATCTGGATTATAAACTAAACGTTCAATAATATCTAAATCTTTAGCTAATGTATAAACCGCTGGATCATTATAATAATAAAAATCAACAGCTAAATCCTTTAAAAATTGTAAATAAGCTTGTAAGCTAGCAATTTCTTCATCTTGATATATTCTATTCACTCCAATCATCACTTGCAAACCAGCTTCATGACAACTCTTAATTAGTCTTGTTAATTGTTCACGATTAAAATAAGCAGGAAATCTTGTCGCATGTGCATCATCAGCTAACATGATTATATTGCATCCTGCTTCTTGTAATAATTTTATTTCTTTTTCTTCTTTAATTGCACAAATAATATTTTTCATCATTAATATTATAATATAATCTTGACAAATATGGATAAAAAACATACTATATAAAAAAATATGTAAGCGTTAAGTGTCATTATTTGGGAAATAATGAACGAAAAGCAATTGCTTGCGGTTTACATATGACCCTAAATGTGAATATCTATGCTTTCTTTCACATATAGGTAAAAAGAAGGAGGCTATATTCATGTTTAAAGAATCTTTTAATAATATAAAATCTACGCGCATGCTAGTCTTGCTAGCACTTTTTATTGCATTAAAAATTGTCATAAGCTATTTTCGAATTCCTATCGGTGATAATTTAAATATTTATTTTACTTTTATCTTTACCGCTATTGAATGTACGATATTTGGTTATATTCCCTCAATGATATCAGGTATATTCACCGATATATTAGGCTATATTGTTAATCCCTATCCCCCATTTTTCCCTGGATATGCTATAAGCAATTGCATTGCCGCCTTTATATATTCTTTATGTTTTTATCAACGTAAAATTAAATTAGGAAATATTATTATAGCGAAAACAATGATAAATTATATAGTTAATGTAGGTATTGGCTCTTTATGGAGTGCCATGTTATATTCAAAAGGCTTTATTTATTATGCAACTAGCAGTTTAATAAAAAATACGATTTTGTTACCAATAGAAATTATCATCTTATTCTTTGTATTTAAGATGATGATTCCTATCTTACAAAATCGTAATTTGATTAAAAGAATATAATTATTTAATACCACCAATGAT
>CASEWY010000155.1 GCA_949291625.1 uncultured Bacillota bacterium | reverse complement strand
TGGACCTGCACCTGAACCAAATTTAACTGTTTTATGGTCAAAAAATTTACCAATTGAATTTAAACGCTTCTGTGCTAAGATTTCTATTGATACTAGCTCAATTCAATATGAAAATGATGATTTGATGCGTATAGAAATGGGAGATGATTATTGTATTGCATGTTGTGTATCTTGTATGAAAGTTGGTAAGGACATGCAATTCTTTGGCGCTAGAGCAAATTTAGCTAAGTGTTTATTATATGCTATAAACGGTGGTATGGATGAAAAGAAAAAGATTCAAGTATCTCCTCGTTTTGAACCAATCACTAGTGAATATCTAGATTATGATGAGGTAATGGCTAAATACTTACAAATGATGAATTGGTTAGCTGGCTTATATGTAAATACTTTAAATGTTATCCATTATATGCACGATAAATATTGTTATGAAGCATTAGAAATGGCTTTGCATGATCATGATGTACGTCGTTTCTTTGCTACAGGAATTGCTGGTTTATCTTGTGTAGCTGATTCATTATCAGCAATTAAATATGCTAAAGTAAAAGTTATTCGTGATGAAGATGGAGTAGCAGTAGATTATGAAATCGAAGGTGATTATCCAAAATATGGTAATAATGATGACCGTGTAGATCAAATTGCTGTAGATTTAGTTAAGAATTTTATGAATATGATTAAAGAACATCGTACATATCGTCATGGTGTACCTTCAATGAGTATCTTAACTATTACTTCTAATGTAGTATATGGTAAGAAAACAGGTAATACTCCAGATGGAAGAAAAGCAGGACAACCATTTGCTCCAGGGGCTAATCCAATGCATGGTCGTGATTCTCATGGCGCTATTGCTTCACTAGAATCTGTAGCAAAATTACCTTATGAATATTCTCGCGATGGTATTAGTAATACCTTCTCAATCGTGCCTGATGCACTAGGAAAGGATGATTAATTTTATGTCAAGTAAAGTAGATAACTTAGTAACAATGATTGATGGTTATACTCAAAGTGGTGGGCATCATTTAAATGTTAATGTATTTAATCGTGAAACTCTATTAGATGCACAAAAACATCCAGAAAAATATCCACAATTGACAATTCGTGTTAGTGGATATGCTGTTAATTTTAATAAGTTAACTAAAGAACAACAAGATGATGTAATCGCTAGAACAATGCATGAATCAATGTAAGATTTAAAATAAAAAGCTAAATGTTTATGCTTAATAACATATACATTTAGCTTTTTTTACATCCAAGTTATTTTCTTTTCGGTATGATTAATTACTCTTTTTATATTTTCTTTATGACGATAAGTAACAAATATCCAAAGAATTAAAAATGATAATGAGATGCTCAAATCATTTTTTAATACAAATGAAACAATTACGGCAATAAGGATAGCACTGATGCTTGATACACTTACCATTTTGCATAGATATAATATGGCAAAAAAGCAAATTACAATAAATAGAAATTGCCACCAGATATGATGAGTTATAAATACGCTTACGGCTAAGAAATAACCCATGGTGGTTGCGACAGCCTTGCCACCTCTAAAATTAGCAAATATCGGGAAACAATGTCCTACACAACATGCCAATCCTGCTACAATACAAGTATTAGGGGCAAAGTAGTAACAAAACATTACAACAAAAAAGGCTTTTAATGCATCTAATACCGTAACACTTATACCTGCTTTTTTACCTAAGACTCTTCCAGCATTTGATCCACCAAGGTTTCCAGAACCTTTTGTACGAATGTCAGTATGATAGAATACTTTACCAATAATTAAAGCCCAAGGAATTGAACCAAAAAGATATGCGCCTAGCGCAACTACAATATATTCCACTTATTTCATCTCCTATTTTAAACATTAATAGTATAAGATATTTTTGGTAAATATGCTATAATTATCGTGTTTGAGGTGAACTATGAATTTTACAAGTTTAAGAGAAAAGTATCCAACTTTTATATATCATAATTATCAAATTGAAGAAGATAACGAAAATATAAAACTTACTTTTAATTTTGAAATTGTTGGATTAGAAAAATTTGCACCAACTTTTAGTTTAAAGAAGAAAGATGATTCTATATATCATAATTTTAAAGAAGTAGATGATGCTGCTTTTTATATAGGAATGGTAGAACTTGTTAGTTATTGGAAACTTACTTGTAGCCCAAAGGTTATCATTAATTGTCATAAGTTAGATGATAAACAGATTGCATGGTTTAAAAAATTATATTTTAAGGGCTTAGGTGAATTTTTCTATGTTAATAATATTAAAACAAATATCGATGAATTTATGTCCATTGAAAGCACCTGCTCAACTACTAAAGATTTAACATTATATAATTTAGATGTAAAAGGTAATATTATCTGTGTTGGAGGAGGAAAAGACTCATTTGTAACTTTAGATTTATTAAAAGAAGAATATGAATTTAATCATGCTTTAGTTATAAATAAGGTTCAAAGTGCTTTGCATAGTGCAATTAAAGCTGGTTATGATAATGATAAATTAATTAATCCTACTAGAACTTTAGATTCTAGAATGTTGGCTTTAAATAGTCAAGGATTTTTAAATGGTCATACCCCTTTTAGTGCTTTAGTAGCTTTTGCTAGTTATTTTGTAGCGCTTATTTATCAAAAACAATATATTTGTTTATCTAATGAAGCTAGCGCAAATGAATCGACAATAAAAGGTGAAGATGTTAATCATCAATATTCTAAAAGTTATGAATTTGAAGTAGATTTTAAAAATTTTGTTGAAGCCTATCTTAATCCTAAAATTGTTTATTTTTCTTTATTAAGATGCATTAGTGAAATGCAAATAACACAATATTTTGCAAAGCTTAAACAATATCATACTACTTTTAAAAGTTGTAATGTCGGTAGTAAACAAGAAGTGTGGTGCAACAATTGTGCTAAGTGTTTATTTGTATATATCATGCTTAGTGCTCATCTAAATGATGATGAATTATTTAATATATTTCATGAGAATTTATTGCAAAAAGCTAATTTATTAACCATTTTTGATGAATTATGTGGAATTGTTGAAAATAAACCATTTGAATGTGTAGGAACGCGTGATGAGGTTAATACCGCTATATGTTTGGCAATTAAAAAGCGCAAAGATATTCCATTATTGTATAAACATTATATGCAAAGTGCGAATTATCAATTATATAAAGATGCAAATAATTATATTAATTATTATAATGATCAACATATGATTCCTGAACATTTCTTAAATATTTTAAAAAAGAAGGGGGTAATAATGTGATTGAAAGATTGTTACCAGCATTTAAAGATAAAAAGGTATTGATATGGGGCTTAGGTAGAGAAGGTTTATCTACTTATCATACTATTAGAAAATTATTGCCTTTACAAACTATATATATTTGTGATCAAAATAATATCGATAATCATTTAGAAAATTGTATTTTTATTAAACAAGAAGAAATTAATTTTGATGATTATGATTTAATAATGAAAGCGCCGGGAATAGTTTGTGATTATCATCCTAATATAAGTGGTCAAGCCCCATTATTTTTAAAATATTTTAAACAACAAATTATTGGTATTACGGGAACAAAAGGTAAAAGTACAACTTCTTCACTTACCTATACTATTTTAAAAGCTCATAATGATAATACTTTTTTGGTTGGGAATATTGGTATTCCATGTTTTGACATTTTAGAACAGATGAATGAAGATAGCATTATTGTTTTTGAGCTAGGATGTCATCAATTGGAATTTACTAAAGATAGTCCACATATTGGCATTATTTTGAATATATATGAAGAACATCTTGATCATTATCATACTTTTGAAAATTATTATAAGACTAAGATTAATTGTGTGGCTTTTCAAGATGAGAATGATATAGCTTTAATTAATAAAGATATTAATTATCGACCTAAAAGTAAAACTTTATTATTAGGTAAAGATATATATAATATTCATGAAAAATTATATTTACCAAATCATGATTTAACTATTGAAGATACTAATTTAATAGGTGAACATAATTATTATAATATGGCTATTTGTGCTTATATTGCTAAAATATTTAACGTCGATGATGAAACAATTAAATGGGGAATTGCTAATTTCAAACCTTTGGCTCATCGTTTAGAAGTATTTGGAACCTTTGATGGTGTTACTTATGTTGATGATGCAATTTCAACTATAAATGAGGCATGTATTCAAGCTATAACTTCATTACATAATGTAAAAACGGTTTTAATTGGAGGCTTAGATAGAGGTATTGACTATCATAAATTAGAAGCTTTCTTAAGTGAATCAGAAGTAGAAAATATCATCTTGATGTATGCTAGTGGTAAAAGGATTTATCAAGAAATGCAAGGAAAAAAAGGCTTTGAAAGATGTTATTTAGTTGATAATCTTGAAGAAGCTTGTGATTTAGCTATAAAGCTTACTAAAGATGGTATTTGATTATTATCACCAGCTGCAGCAAGTTATGATCATTTTAAAAATTTTGAAGAAAAAGGTCGTAAATTTAAGGAGTTGAT
>CASEWY010000154.1 GCA_949291625.1 uncultured Bacillota bacterium | reverse complement strand
AGCTGTCGCCTTTTTACCATCTAATATTTTAGCAAATGCTAATACACTAGGTGCTGCACATATAGCACAAATTAGTTTATTCTTTTTATTAGCTTCAATCAAAACATTTAATAATGCATCACAAGCTTGTAAATTAGTTGTTCCAGGAAGTCCTCCTGGCAAAATATGAACATCATAGCTATCTGGATTATATTCATCAAAAGTATTATCCATCTTTAATTCAACATTATGACTAGATACCACATATTTATCCTCAATACCTATCATATCAATATCTACATGACATCTTCTAAACATGTCTACAACAATCAAGGCTTCGCACTCTTCAAACCCTGTAGCAAAATAAATAGCTGCTTTCATTTTAATCTTTCCTTCTTTCTTACAATAATATTATATCTTTAAATGCAAAACAATTGAATTTTTTTTTGCAATATTTTACAATTAGCATATACCCCCCTTATAGGGGGATAAGGAGATATGATATATGAAACAAAAGTTTGATGTTATGGGCATGAGTTGTAGTGCATGTAGTTCTCATGTCGATGGCTGCGTTAGAAACTTAAAAGGCGTTTCTAGCGTTGAAGTAAATCTTTTATCTAATTCTATGAATGTAGAATATGACGAAAATACTGTTAATCCAGATACTATTATTAGTGCAGTACAAAATGCTGGATATGATGCTTGCTTGCCTGGTGAAAAAAAGGAAGCCGTAGCTATTAAAGATGATAGTAAACCTATTAAAAAAAGAATCATTCTATCATTTATCTTTTTGGCATTTTTAATGTATGTATCCATGGGTAATATGTTTAGCTATCCTATGCCTTCTTTTTTAAAGGGCGAACAAAATGCCATAATTAATGCTTTAACTCAATTATTATTGGTACTACCAATAATGTATTTAAATCGTAGTTATTATATTAATGGCTTTAAAATGCTATTTAAAAAGCATCCAAATATGGATACATTAATTGCCTTAGGTTCAAGTGCATCTTTTATATATAGTATATATTCTTTATATAATATTGCCTATGGTATAAGCTATCAACAAACAAGTTTAGTCCATACCTATATGCATGATTTATATTTTGAAAGTGCCGGAATGATACTTACTCTTATCACTTTGGGAAAATATCTTGAAGCACGTTCTAAAAAGAAAACAACAGACGCCATCAGCAAGCTTATAAATCTAGCACCATCAACTGCTACAATTATTCGCAATGGTCAAGAAATCACCATTCCAGTAGCAAACTTACAAAAAGATGATTTAGTAGTAGTAAAACCAGGAATGTCAATTCCCTGTGATGGTATTGTTGTAGAAGGCCACAGCAGTGTAGATGAATCCATGTTAACTGGTGAAAGCATGCCTGTAGAAAAAATAGAAAATGATAAGGTAATTAGTGCCACCATCAATAAACAAGGAAGATTGATCATAAAAGCTACTAATGTTGGAAATGATACTACCCTAGCTAAAATTATTGATCTAGTTGAAGAAGCATCAAATTCTAAAGCACCAATGGCTTCTTTAGCTGATAAAGTAGCTAGTATATTTGTTCCAAGTGTAATTGTTATTTCAATAATTGCCTTTATCATTTGGCTATTAGCTGGTAAAACATTTAGCTTTGCCTTAAGTATTGGCATTGGAGTATTAGTAATATCTTGTCCATGTGCTCTAGGTCTAGCTACTCCGGTAGCCATCATGGTAGCTACTGGTAAAGCTGCTGAAAATGGCATACTAGTCAAAGATGCAAGTGCCCTAGAAAATGCCCATAAAATTCAAACTATTGTCTTAGATAAAACCGGAACAATTACTAAAGGACAACCATCAATTACTGATATCATATCTAAAGATTTAGCAAAAGAAGAAGCTATTAAAATAGCTAGCAGTATGGAAAAAGCTTCTGAACATCCAATTGCTAATGCCTTTAGTGAATATTTCCAAGATATATATCCATTAGAAAGCTTTGAAGCTTTAAGTGGACATGGTATCAAAGCAACCATCAATAATAAAACTTATTATTTAGGAAACCAAAAATTAATTGAACAACAAAATTTGCAAAATGATTATACTTTAGAAATATCACAATTAATCAATCAAGCAAAAAGCCCAATTCTTTTAGCAGATAATACAAAAGTTATAGCCGTTATAGCTATCCAAGATATGATAAAAGAAAGTAGCAAGCAAGCTATCAAAGCATTGCAAGATATGCATATTAAAGTTGTAATGTTAACCGGCGATCAACAAAATGTCGCAAATAATATTGCAGCCCAATTAGGAATTACAGATGTTGTAGCCCAAGTATTGCCAGAAGATAAAGAAAATAAAATTAAAGAATTAATGGCAAATAATGAATTTGTAGCCATGGTAGGCGATGGCATAAATGATGCTATAGCACTATCCCGTGCCAACATAGGTATCGCTATTGGTGCAGGTAGCGATATCGCGATTGACTCCGCGGATATCATATTAATGAAAAATGATCTTAATGATGTCGTAAATGCAATTAAATTAAGTCATAAAACCGTCTTAAATATTAAAGAAAATTTATTCTGGGCATTTATCTACAACATCATTGGTATCCCTCTAGCAGCAGGAGTATTATATCCATTCTTCCAAATCAAATTAAATCCAATGTTTGGAGCTGCAGCCATGAGCTTATCAAGTGTATGCGTAGTATCTAATGCTTTACGTCTAAGATTTTTCAAACCGCAACATGCTCCACTTCCTGCTCCAACAAAAACATATACATATGATTTTAGTGTACCAGATATGATGTGTAATCATTGTACATCTAGTGTTGCTTCTTGCTTAAATGCTATGCCTAATGTTATCAAAACAGATGTTAGTTTAGAAACCAAGATTGCCCATATCGAAACCACTAAACCACTAAATACAAATGAAGTAATCAACGCAATCAAAGAAATTGGTTATGAAGCAAAGGAAGTAAAACATGAAAAATAAAGCAACCTATAATTTATTAAAAACCGCCCAAGGACAATTAAATAAAGCTATTCAAATGATGGAAGACGATCGCTATTGCATCGATATTTCTAACCAACTTCTAGCAACCGTTGCCTTAATAAATAAAGCTAATAAACAAGTATTACAAAACCATCTATATACTTGTGTACAAAAAGCAGCTAAAGACAATGACTTAGAACCAAAACTAGAAGAAGTATCTGCACTATTAGATAAAATTATTAAGTAAAAATAAAAGTATAAAACTCACAAATTATTTAATCAAAATTTTTACATAGATTGCTATAATTAGATAACATGCAATGTAATTGAATAAATTTAAAAAGAGCGTATCTCCTTTATATAAAGATTAAACGCTCTTTTTGATTAGATAAAATTTTATATGGAATTTCATCTTAAATATTGTTTTAACCATGATTTTTTCTTCTTTAAACATTCATAAGCAAAAACAGTATTATCCTATTTTTAAATTATAAGATGACACACTACCTTTTTTATCAATTGCTATCTTAATCATATACTTTTTACATTATTTGTTTACAATCAATAAATTAATTGTTAGGATCTGAATCGTAGTAATCAAAGATTTCTTTAGTATTCGCATCTATTTTCATAACATATTCAGAGCCTATATTTGCAAGTACTACATAATAGTAACTTCTTGTAGAATCAGCTCCTTCATCAATTTGAATTAAAGTTAAATCTTCAAAAGTAAATCCTAAATAATCTAGTGCCGCATTAATTGCTTCTTCCCTTGTTACTTTGCCAGGAATAAACTCATATAATTCTTCTACTTTATAGTAATTTGAAACATCAAATTTTTCTTCAAATTCTATATTATTTCGTACTGCATCAAAATCATTATATCGCCATACTGTACCATCAATATCAACTAAGCATGTTATTTGATAGCCTTTACGTGCAGAAGACATAAAGTTATCAGAATATGATACACTAAGGGCATATGGCATTTTACCTTCTTCTTTAACCTTGTTAGCTGCTTGTTCAAACATATCATTTATTGTTGCATAAACTTCCTTAGCAGCTTCTGAAGAAGATGATACATCATCTGTGCCTTCAGGCATTTCATTTGATGGAGTTTCAGCAATAGTTGGTGTAGTTGTTGGATCGCTAGTTATTGTAGGTGATGGTGTTATTTCAACTTCCGGAGTTGTAGTTACTGGCGTTTCTTCAACATGATCTTTTGTACATCCACTAAAAACACCTAAAATCAATAA
>CASEWY010000153.1 GCA_949291625.1 uncultured Bacillota bacterium | reverse complement strand
TTAAATCAGCAAAAAACTCTTGACCGGTTGTTACAGCCGATTGTTACAATCAAATTGTAACAAGGAAATTATTAAAAATCAAGGAGAGCAAGTTTACTATGATATTTTATTTTACCGGAACTGGAAATTGTTTATATGTTGTTAAAAAAATGGAAACTCATCCAATCAGTATCTCTCAAATCATTAATCATTAAATTTTAAAGATGAAAAAATTGGTATTGTTGCTCCAATTTATGGTCATGAAATGCCTGAGATGGTTAAAATAAATCAAAGAAAAGGAGTAGACCTAAATAAAAACAAGAATATTAAACTTTGCAATTGGCATTGCTGTAATTATTATTTTGATACTAGTATTAGTAATTTACTATTGTTTATCAGGACAACCATTAAATTATGAAAATGAAGGAATTATTCAAGGTGATAATGATACTAATTCATTAGTAGTTTACTTTACTCGTGCAAAAGCTATTAATCATGATGACAATGTTAATAGTGATAGCCATGCAAGTGTTCAAGTAGAAAATAATCAAATTGAAGGGAACACTGAAATCATGGCCAAAATGATTCAAGAAAAAACCGGCTCAGATTTATACGCTCTTACTGTTGATAAAAGTTATCGCAGTCCATTTTTAGCTACTTCACTTAGAGCCTAGGTAGAAAAACAATTTAATATGCATCCTGAACTTACTAATTTACCTGATGATATTGATAAATATGATGTAATTTATATCGGATTTCCTATCTGGTGGTATCAAGAACCAATGGCAGTTGATACTTTCTTAGAAAGTTATAATTTTGATTCTAAAACTATTATTCCTTTTTGTACTAGCACAAGCAGTTCTATTGAACAAAGTATGACATCTATTCAAAACATCTGCCCTCAAGCTACTGTTTTAGAAGGATTAAGATTGCAACAGGCAAATGAAACTGAAATTGATCAATGGCTACAAAACATCAATCCTGGTAATTAAATATGAGTTGGTACAACAAACTTAAAAAAATGTTATTAATTGCCTGTATGCCAATTTCTTTAGCTGGATGCAATACATCCAATACTGTAAATTATGATTATTCCAGTAAAGAAATCTTATTAGAAAATAATAATCAACAAATTTATGGAATTGCCTATATACCAGAAACTGATAAAAAAGAAGTTCCTTTAGTTATTTGTAGTCATGGTCTAGGTGGTTCTTATCAATATACTGAAGATTACGCTAAGCAATTAGCTTCTTTAGGAATTAGCGCTTACTGTTTTGATTTTAGAGGAGATGGTGGCCGTAAAAGCGAAGGTGAAACAACTCAAATGTCCGTAATGACTGAAGTTTCTGATTTACAAACAGTTATCGAAAATGCTAAAAAATGGGATTTTGTGGATGCTAATCAAATATTTTTATTAGGAACTAGTCAAGGCGGTCTAGTATCAGCAATTACCGGTGCTCGTAGTCAAGACGATATTGCCGGATTAATTTTATTATATCCAGCCTTTTTGGTTGCCGATACCATTAATGAACCTTTTCAATCTTTAGATGAAGTTCCTGATGAATTTACGTTTATGTGGATACAAGCTGGCAGAATTTATGTTGAAGATGTCTGGGGCTATGATCCTTATCAAGAAATTAATAATTAAAAAAAAATGTCCTAATTCTTCATGGCAGTGATGATAGTATTGTCCCGCTCAAATATTCAAAGCAAGCTAATGAAACATATTCAAATTCTACATTACATATCATAGATGGTGCTGGTCATGGTTTTAATGGGGAACACTTTGATCAGGCAATGGATTATATAACTGAATATTTAGATGCCAATATTCAAGGAGGATTACAATGAAAACATGGTTAATTACCGGTTGTTCAACCGGACTAGGTAGAAGCCTGGCTAAAAAAGCATTAGCTAAAGGCTATAACGTTGCAATAACAGCAAGAAATAAAGATAAGATTATCGATCTAAGTAAACAATATCCATAAACTGCTTTACCGCTTTGTCTTGATGTTACTAACAAGGAAAGTATCCAAGCTGCTATTAAAGAAACAATCAATCATTTTGGTACTATTGATGTTCTTGTAAATAATGCTGGATATGGTTATCGTGGGGCTGTTGAAGAAGGATGCCAAGAAGATGTCGATATTCTTTTTAACACTAATTTATGGGGTCCCGTTACATTAATAAAAGAAGTATTA
>CASEWY010000152.1 GCA_949291625.1 uncultured Bacillota bacterium | reverse complement strand
ATGGTTAAACCATCCAAATTTAGATGCTAATCTAAAAAAAGAATTAGAAAATATGGATGAAAAGCAAATTAATGATGCTTTTTATACTAATGTTGAATTTGGTACTGCAGGAATGCGTGGTGTTTTAGGAGCTGGTACTAATCGTATTAACATCCACACGATTAGAAAAGCTAATGAAGGTTTTGCAAAATATATCATGGATAATGGTAAAGAAGCATGTGATGCAGGAGTAGCTATTGGCTATGATAACCGTCATATGTCTAAAGAATTTGCTTTTGATAGTGCAAAAGTTTTAGCTAGTCATAATATTCGTTGTTATGTTTTTGAAAGCTTACGTCCTACTCCAGAATTGAGTTTTGCAGTTAGAGAATTAAAATGCTTTGGTGGTATTATGATTACCGCTAGCCATAATCCTCGTGAATATAATGGTTATAAATTATATGATAATAAGGGTTGTCAACTAGTTCCTCATTTAGCTGCTAAGGTTGTAGAAAATGTTAATGCTATTAATGATGAATTAGCTATTAATCCTATTTTAACTGATGAACAAGAAAAATTAATTAGTGTAATAGGTAAAGAAATTGATGAAAAATATTATGAAAGAGTATTGAGTATTCAATTGAATCCAAATGTAGATAAGTCTAAGGTAAAATTTGTTTTCTCACCTGAACATGGTACTAGCGCTATTCCAGTAAAAACTTTATTTGAAAGAGTTGGTTACCAATTGATTTGTGTTGAAGAACAAATGACCCCAGATCCTGATTTTTCAAATACACCAACACCTAATCCTGAAGAAAGAAGAGCTTATGATCTTGCATTAGAATATGCTAAAAAGAATGATGCTAATGTCATTTTAGTATGTGACCCAGATGCTGATAGAATGGGTGTAGCAGTTAAAGACAAAGATGAATTACATGTATTAACTGGTAATCAATCAGGTGCGGTATTAATTGAATATATTTTCTCACAATTGAAAAAACAAGGAAGATTACCAAAAAATGGTGTTATGTTCAATACGGTAGTTACTGGTGATCTTGGTGAAAAGATTGCAGATAGCTATGGCGTTGAAACTGAAAAAACTTTAACTGGTTTCAAATTCATTGGCGAAAAAGTTGCTAAATATGAAGTTAACCATGAAAAAGAATATGTATTTGGTTATGAAGAAAGCTATGGTTCTTTAATTAGTCCATTTGTTCGTGACAAGGATGCTCCTCAAGCTTGCTTGATGTTAGCAGAAGCTGCTTGTTACTATAATGAACAAGGCAAGACTTTGTGGGATGTTTTAAATGAATTATATGCTAAATTAGGATATTATGATGAATCTCAAACTTCTATTTCTCTAAAAGGAGAAGAAGGAGCTAAGAAGATTAAAGAAATCATCGCTAAGCTTAGAGCAAATCGTTTAACAAAGATTGCTGATGCTAGCGTAATTGGTTGGGAAGACTATGGTACTTGCGAAAAGATGAAAGATGGCAAGGTAGTAGAACTTACAGGCTTTACTAGAAGTGAAGTATTGAAATATTATCTTGATGGTGGTTCTTGGATTGCAATTAGACCTAGTGGTACTGAACCTAAAATGAAAATTTACTATTGCGTAAAAGGTAGTTCACTTGCAGATGCTAAGGCAAAAGCTAGTATCTATCAACAAGCAATGAAAGAAATTACAGCATAAAAACAAGAGGAAGATGTTTAAGAATCTTCCTCTTTTATAATTCTATTTTTTTGTTAGCTATATTATTGGTAAATGTTTTATCATGTTCTACGAAAATCATAGTGAATTGATATTCTTGAATTAATTTTTCTATTTGCATTCTTGAATAGATATCAATATAGTTTAATGGTTCATCCCAAATATAAAGATGAGCTTTTTCGCAAAGACTTTTGGCTATTAATACTTTCTTTTTTTGGCCAGCAGAATAATCTTCAATATTTTTTTCAAATTGAATTCTTGAGAAGTCCATCTTTCGTAAGATTGCTTTAAATAAGCTTTCATCAATTTCATTGTTTTTAGCAAACTCTGTTAAATTTCCTTTTAAGGATGAAGTATCTTGGGGAACATAGGAAATGATAATACCTGAACCTAAGTTAATAGTTCCTTGATGGTTAATTGGTTGTCCTAATAATAATTTTAATAGGCTACTTTTACCACTACCATTTTTTCCTATAAGGGCTATTCTATCATTTTTATTAATTTCAAATGATATAGGATTACAAATCTTTTTATCATCATAGATAGGTATTACATTATTAAAGATAGCTAGGGTATTAGAAAAATAAGAAATAGGAGCTATCTTTAAATCTTCAATAGTTTCAAGATTTTGTAAAAGCTGCGATTTTTCTTCAATAGCTCTTTGTTGACGTGTTTCAATAGCTTTTGATCTTTTCATCATTTTAGCGGCTTTATGACCGATATAACCACGATCACAATGACCATTACCTATTTTGCTTGCTTCGACTTTATCTGACCAATTTGCAGTCCTTTTAGCGGCTTTGCGCATATTATCTATATCTTTTTTTAGTTTAGCATTTTTATTTAGTTCAAATTCTTGTTGACGATTAAAATTAGTAAACCATGATGAAAAATTACCACTTTGGATTTCAATGTTTGAACGATTAATAGATAAGATATGATCTACACAGCCATCTAAGAAACTTCTATCATGAGATACTAAGATAAAACCTTTCTTGCGTTTTAGATAATTTGCTACGGTTTCTCTAGCTTTCATATCTAAATGATTGGTTGGCTCATCTATTAATAGAAAATGACCTTCATTTAAAAATAGAGCAGCTAATAATACTTTAGTTTGTTCGCCATTAGATAAAGTATAAAATGGACGATATAATACATCTTCATTTACTTCTAGATATGATAATTCTCTCAATAATTCCCATTCTTGGGCATCAGGACAAATATTTAGAAGGATATCTTTACAAAAATCTTCTTTATCTTCAATAATATAAGGAAAATAATCAAATTGAACCGAAGATTGGATTTTTCCTTGATAGCTATATTTTCCTTGTAATAGATTTAAAAAAGTAGTTTTTCCTTTTCCATTTCTTCCAATTAGACCTAATTTCCAGTCGGTATCAATTTGAAAACTAACATTTTCAAAGATGTTTTCAAAACTAGAATCATAGGCAAAAGTTAGATTTTCTACCCGTATTATTGCCATATCAATCACCTCCTTTAATTAAAAGTTATTAAGGTTTCAAAGGTATGATACTTATTTTGTTTTATTATATATTGATCTAGTGGTTGGACATCCATACTAGCATTACCTAAACCTCTTGTCAAATAGTCGATATTAATAATTATATCATCTTGTTTAGTTACTTCATTAAAATGTTTGGCATGAGTTAAATCTATATCATCATAATGAGTTACTTGAATATTCATAGGTTGAAACATATGGAATGTAATATTATCGATATTTAAATAACGAACATCACTTTTGTAGTTGGATGTTTGTGGTTTTAAATATTTAGTATTAAAATATTCATCAATTGTTTCATTATAGACATTTAATTTGCTTGCAGTATTACGATCAACAAAATTTTCATAAGGACCTTTACCATAGTAACTATATTCTTGAACATTATTATTTAGTTTCATGGTTAAGCCAACATTTGCGACTTCTCCAATTTTTTTAACACTTGGAATAAATATTTTAGAGGTTATTTTTAATTGATTATCACTTGTTTCGAATATTAATTCAAAAGGAGTTTCTAATATTTTAATATTGCCTTTTAATATAGTTTTATTTTCTTGTTCATCTATGCTAGTAATATCTAATTTTAAATTAGCTAATTCTTCGATGAATTGAGGATCATTATCTACCGGAGCTCGATAAAGATCAAAAGTAAGATCTTTAATTATCTTATCTTGATAATAGATATTGATAGTTTCATCATATTCTATTTTAATGTCTGATGGTTTATTTGCTTGAAATTGTGAATAATTATAATCATTGATAGTATATTGTTCAAAAGCGATTTCTTCTTTATTGTCGAAAGCTTGAATGGTTATAATCATTTCTTCATTACTTTGAGGAATGTCTAAATCTATGATGTGAGAAGTATTTGGTTCAATAGTTAATTTAAATTCATCTTGAGTGATAATATTATCTTCAATTTGATAAGTTAGTTTAAAAGTTAGATTACTTAAGTCATTATTGTGATAAAGATTGGTGATAGTTAATTGGTTATTATTGAAAGTAAATTTAATATCTTGGAATACTTTTTTTACTTCATAGCTTTCAGCTTGTAAGCTTCTATCAGCATTTAAAATACCATTACCACAGAAATCACCATCATTTAATGGTTGACCCCAGTCATCACCATAGCCAAAATAGTCATTAGTTAAAATGCTTTGGTCAATCATATCCCAGATAAAACCACCTATTAGTCCTTCTTGTTCATAATATAAATCATAATATTCTTGAAGATTACCTACAGCATTACCCATAGCGTGGGCGAATTCTTGTTGAACAAAAGGAATGTCATATTTCTTATTAGCATCCTTCACTTGTTCTATAGAATAATATTGGCTACTAGCTATATCGACCATGGATGTTTCACGAGTGTCTTGAGTTCTATTGTCGCGTTCATACATTCTTAAGCGGCTTGGATCCTTACTTAAAATCCATCTAGAATTATTATACATGCCATAGTTATCATCTAAAGGATATTCTTGATAAGTTGATTCATTACCTAAAGAGTAGATGATTATCGATGGATGATTTATATCGCGTTCGACCATATTTTTAGTACGATCTAATAATAAAGGATTGAAAGTAGGATTATTAGCTGGCATGGATAAAACTTGTTCACCTAGATGACTTTCAATATTAGCTTCATCAACAACATATAAGCCTAATTCATCCGCAATATCATAAGTTATTTTAGCATTAGGGTAATGGGCAGTTCTAAAGGCGTTGATATTTAATTTTTTCATGGTAGTTAAATCATAGATAATTTGTTCATCGCTGATATATCTTCCACCTTCTAGACTAGTTTCGGTACGATTTATTCCTTTGAACATGATAGGAATATTGTTGATATAGACATTGTTTTCATCGAAGGTAATATTTCTTAAACCAATATTTATCATCGTAGCTTCTATAGGTTGATTATTGTTAGTAGTTTTAACAATAAGATGATATAAATAGGGATTATCATAGTCCCATAAATTAGGATTATCAATGGTTATACTAGAACCCTTACCTATTAGTTGTTTATTTTGGTCATATAAAGCAATCTCAATATTATTAATATCACTTGCTTGAATGATGGTATTTAAAGTAACACTTCCATCTTCATTGAATATTTGTTGTGTCTCAATATCTTCAATAAAATTTTGAGGATGAGTAATAATTTCGACATCGCGATATATGCCATAGGTACGAATGCTATCTTGATTTTCAAAATATGAAGCATCAGAATATTTCATTACTTCTACAGCTATCGTATTAGTTCCTTCGTGGATAAAATTAGATATATCAAATTTAGCATTGCATGTAGAATCTTCACTATAACCTACAAAATCACCATTAATATATACATAGAAGGCTCCTAATACACCTTCAAAGGAAAGATGCGTAACATCTAATAAGTAATCTTTAGGAATTTCGATAGTTTTTTTATAATGCATGACATAATTGGATGCAGTTGCCGCTGTTGGAAGACCGTCCCATCCATATTGAATTTGTTCATAATTTAACCATGGGTAGGTACTATTGACATAAATGGGTTTTTCATATTTAAATTCATTATTTTCATCTTTAATAGTTTGAATGGTACTTGGTACATTAATAGTATCAAAATTGCTTGTATCCCAATTTTCATAACGTTGGTTTGCTTCAACACCTTTAAGATTAAATAATCTTTTACTTAATGGGGTATATAGAAATTGCCAATCACCATTTAGGGATAAAATTCTTGATGATATTGAATAATCAACATCGTCTAAAGCACTTTTTTGAGCTAAATAGGCACTTTTTTCATCTTGAAAAGGATAGAAGCTAGAGTTTGCTTCTAAACGATTTATTTGATAAATATCATATCTATTGAACCATTCTTCATTAGCATAGTCCATCGTGGTTTCTAAGTATTCAATTGTTGGTTCTTCTTCTATTTTTTCTTGAATTAAAGTTGGAGTATTAGGGGTACAACCGGTGATTAATAATAGTAATATATATATAATATTTTTTAATTTATGCATATGTTTTCCTCTATAAATATAATTATAATATAAAGCATAAGAATTTGGGATTTTAAAAAGATTTTATCTTTTTTGGGCTTTGTTATATAATATACATAGTGATAGCGTTTTCAAGCGCTTAAGGAGTATTTTATGGAAGATAAAATAATTGAAAGTTTTCATCGCGGACATTGTATAAATGCTTATCGAGTATTTGGAGCTCATTTTACGCAAGAATCTAAAGCAGGTGTGCGTTTTACTGTTTGGGCACCACATGCTCGTAAAGTTAGTGTTGTTGGTACCTTTAATGATTGGAATGATGAAGGGTACCAAATGGATAGAATAAGTGATGGTGGGGTATATAGTTTATTTATACCTGGTGTAAAAGCTTATGATTTATATAAATATCGTATTGTAGATAATGGTGGTCGTACTTTTGACAAGGCTGATCCATTTGCTTTTTATAGTGAATTAAGACCTAATACGGCAAGTAAAGTTTATAATTGTTTTAATTTTAAATGGCATGATGCAAAGTGGATGAAAAAAAGGACGAAGAATTTTGATCGTCCGGTAAATATCTATGAAGTTTATGCTGGGGCTTGGAAGATTAAGGAAGATGGTACGCATTATTG
Source organism: uncultured Bacillota bacterium (assembly GCA_949291625.1). Classification (GTDB taxonomy): domain Bacteria; phylum Bacillota_I; class Bacilli_A; order Erysipelotrichales; family Erysipelotrichaceae; genus JALEVB01. The sequence goes on along the minus strand of CASEWY010000152.1, from coordinate 1,071 downwards.
TTATGAGGAGTTGGCTAAAGAATTAATTCCATATTGTTTGGAACATGGTTTTACGCATATTGAATTAATGCCACTTAATGAATATCCATTTGATGGTTCATGGGGATATCAGGCTAGTGGATATTATTCTTGTACTAGTCGCTATGGCTCTCCTGGTGGTTTTGCTTATTTTGTTGATGAGTGTCATCGCCAAGGTTTAGGAGTTATCATGGATATGGTTCCTGTGCATTTTGTTAAAGATGATCATGGCTTGCGCTTATTTGATGGTCAACCTTTGTTTGAATATGCTAATCAAAGTGATGCGAATAGCCAATGGGGAACATGTAATTTTGATTTGTGGAAGGAAGAAGTTCGCTCTTTCTTGATGTCAGCTGGAGGATTCTGGTGTGATATTTTCCATATTGATGGTATTAGAATTGATGCGGTAAGCAATCTTATCTATTGGGGTGGTAATAAGGAAAGAGGTACTAATGAGGGGGCTTTAGCTTTCATTAGGCGCATGAATTATTATCTAAGTAAAGAATTTAATGGTTTAATGTTAATTGCTGAAGATAGTTCTGATTTCCCTAAGGTTACTTGGTCTACAATTGATGGAGGCTTAGGCTTTGATTATAAATGGGATCTTGGTTGGATGAATGATACCTTGAATTATTTAAAGAAAGATCCAGTCTATCGTAAATGGGAACATAATAAAATAACTTTCTCGATGGCATATTTCTATTCTGAGCGTTTCTTGATGCCACTTAGTCATGATGAAGTAGTGCATGGTAAGCATACAATTATTGACCAGATGTGGGGCTTATATGGGGAAAAGTTTGCCCAAGCTAGAACCCTTTATATGTATATGTTTACTCATCCTGGTAAAAAGTTGAATTTTATGGGCAATGAAATTGCGATGTTTAGAGAATTTGATGAGGATAAAGAATTAGATTGGTTTATGTTAAAATATCCAGCACATGATGCTTTCTTAAGATATTTTACCGATTTATCTAATATCTATAAATCTCATCCATCATTATATAAATATGATTATGATTATAAAGGCTTTAAGTGGATAGATGCGGATAATAA
>CASEWY010000151.1 GCA_949291625.1 uncultured Bacillota bacterium | reverse complement strand
AGTCTTTTTAAAGCATTTTTATAAACCTCATACTCTTCTCGCATGCCAATGATAATGATTTTAGTTTCGAATGCTTCCTCAACCAATTCATAAACAATTCTAATACCACTACCTCGAGATTTTAATTTATATAATCCTGTGAGATTTCCAGTTTTATCATTATTTCCTAACGGATGTGCATATCCGCCTCGAGATATCGGTAAAGGATTCAATGATAGTTTTTTTATCATCTTTAACACAATATTTTTTGTTGTCCGTCTAGTTTATGAAAATCCCTGTTAGCATACTCAGTAAAAGTTATTTTCCATTCTATCATTCCAATTCAATATCATCCAAATTATCAAATTGACTCTTGGATACTCCGTTATCGTCTAAAAAATCATTTAATGAGATAGAGTTAGTATTATTAGCTCGCTTTAATGCGAGTTCAATTAAATATAAATTTTCTTCAGCCTCTAATAGTTCTTCATATCTATCAGTAGATAATAGTATAGCAACTGGTTTATTATTTTTTAATATTATTTTTGTTTTATCAGAATTCAGACTATCAAAAATTTTTTTTGCACCTGCTTTTGCAATTTCACTAATCGAAACTGTAGAATTAACAATATTATTAAACATACTTAAATTCATAATATTCTCCTTTTTAAGCATATTTATTATATCATAATAAAATATAAAGTATAGTAATTTATATACAAATATTTATATAAATTTATATCGCAATATTATATCATCTTTTCTCATCTAACAAAATAGTTCCTTGTGGTGGATTACTATTAATAGCTCCAACAATTGGATGAGGTACATAACATTCTTCTAGATATGCAACTTCTTCTTGTGTTAAATTAACATCTAAAGCCCCGACCGCATCATCAATATATCTAGTCTTGGTTACCCCAATTATTGGTGAAGCAACACCTTTTGCCCATTGCCAAGCAATCGCAATTTGCGACATCTTACAACCTTTTTTAAGTGCAAGTTCATTGACCCTTTTAACAATTTTCATATCTTGTTCTTCCATGCGATCATATTTACCTTTCGCAACTTTATCAGTCTTAGAACGCAAAGAATCACTTTCCCATGTAGAACGTGCTAAATGTCCAGCAGCTAAAGGACTATAAGGAATTAATGAAACATTAAATTGTTTACAAATAGGAATTAATTCTCTTTCATCTTCACGATATAGCATATTATAATGATTTTCCATAGCTGAAAATGGTGTCCATCCATGATTAATGGCAGCTAATTGCATATTATGAAATTGATAACCATACATAGCTGAAGCACCTAACGCTCGAACTTTACCACTTTTTACCAACTCATGAAGAGTTTTCATAGTTTCCTCAATAGGTGTATCATAATCAAATCGATGAATAATATATAAGTCTAAATAATCAGTTTGTAGACGGTTTAATGTTCCATCAATTTCTCTTAATATAGCTTCTCTAGACAATCTACCAGGATTAAAATAAACTTTAGAAGCTATAACAACTTTATCACGAGGAATATTATTATTTTTTAATACCCTGCCAAGATATTCTTCACTTGTACCTGCAGAATAACTATTAGCAGTATCAAAAAAATTAATACCAAGGTCTAAAGCATGTTTAATTACTTTTTCACTTTCTTCATAATTCAAAGTCCAATCATGCATGGTACCAGCTTCACCAAAACTCATACAACCTAAACAAACTTTTGAAACATTAATATCAGTACTTCCCAATTTTGTATATTCCATAAATCGTTAGTCCTCCTAATTAATTTCATTATATATCTTTTTTAATAATTGTTTATGTCTAGATTTACTATTTTCTAAATCTTCAAAATCTCCTAAATTTTTTAAATCAATATCAACCTCAATACTAGGTTTATCATAGCTAACTATAGTTATAGGATACTTACCTTCTAATTGTCCTTTGATACTTTGTCCTCTTAGTTCACAATAACGTATCAAAGTTTCAACAGCTAGTTTATGATCTTCAAAACTGCAAAAAGCACTAGGATCTTTTTTAACATATGGCTCAATCATTTGCGCATATTTAGTGATTATAACTTTATATCTACCATTTTCTATAAAATTATCTAAAAAATAATTAAAATATTCATGATACTTATTAAAGATATCATCATTTTTCATCAATAAATGATATAAAGGTCTTTTAAACATTACTTCTTTAAAAACTGGAGTATTAATAGGAAAATTAATTAAATATGAAGAATCCCTTATTGGATCACTCATCCCATATGCATATGTACCATAAGCTAAATTAAAATCCCATGGTAACATCATAATCTTACCATCATCTTCATATAAGAAATAATTATGTCCTGTATGTCCAATATATCCATCCCAATTAAGTGTAAATATTTGAATAATGAAATTCTTTATAATTAAATTAATTTCTAAGCCACTATAATCATTTTCATGATAAGCTTTAAGTATTTTAATAAGTCTTTTCTTATCAGCTAAAGTTATATTAGTACGAGCATTATCAAATATTCCTGGATAAAGTTTAGGATCTTCACCAATATAATTAAGACCAATATCTAAATTAGGATCTTCAAAATTACGATAATCTGGCTTATAAAGTTGACCATGATTATAACCAAAATTACGTGCTAAAAAGCTATCTTCAATTTCTTCAATTGCTAAATATAAACCAAAATCATTTCCATTAATACTAACAAAAACAAATGAAGTTAAAGGGCTTACCACTCCCATCATTTCAAACATTTCATAACTTAATTTAGTTTTTAAATATGAATTATCTTGAAAAGAAGCATCTAAAGATAACTTATCCAAGCCATGATAAGAATAACCATTTTGAAAATGATCAAATTCAATTTTAAAGCTATAACGATACAACCCATATTCATTAGTTAAATGCAAAGAATTATTACCTTTAAAACGTAATCCAATATCTTCAAATAATTCTCCATCAATATTAACATCAGCCATGATATATTCTTCTTCTAAAGCATTATTAAAAAATGTTTCTACATCATCAATTATTAAATCAATATTATGCACATAAGAATCATCAAATAATTTATTTGGATAATCAAAACTAACCTTATCACTACCCTTTATATAAAGAAAAAGGGAAAAAAAGATCATTATTATTAATAATATTATAATTAAGCGATCAGTTTTTGATTTAGGCATATTAGCTCATATAATCCCCATTATAATAGACTAAAGAAGCATCCATAATACTAGGCATCTTCTCTAATTCATTAATAAAAGATCCTTCATTTTCTTTAAGCAAACGTAATTCATAAATAATTTCCGTTTGTCCTTTGTGAAAAGATTTAGTTTTTAATCTTACTTTTTTACATTGTGACTTAATAATATCTTTAATAAGATTATCATCATATTCATTTGTTAAATGTAATACCAAAAGGTATGGAGCATCTGTTTGTTTATGATGATTAAATAGTAAAAGTACTAGACCAATAATTGCCCCACCAATTACCGCTAAAGGAATAAGGCCAGCAGCTAAAACAATACCTGTAGCTATTGCCCAAAATAAGAAAACAATATCTAAAGCCTCTTTAATAGCGGTACGAAAGCGCACAATAGAAAGAGCACCTACCATACCTAATGATAATACTACATTAGAAACTATCGTCATAATTAACATTGTTGTTATTAAGCATAAACCAATTAAGGTAAGGCCAAAACTAGATGAATATAAAACTCCTCGATAAGTAATTTTATAAACATAAAAGATATATAAGCCCATAATTAAACTAGCTATCATCGCAATGATAATATCACTAAGTGCTATACTAGCTACATTCTCTAAAAAACTTGATTTAAATATATCTGTAAAATTCATAAATTTTCTCCAAAATCAACATTACGCCCTTTTTGATATTTAGAATAGGCTGTTAAAGCTAAGTTTTTACTTAAAACTTTCGCAATAAAATCAGGCAAATAAGCATCATATTTAACTTCAAGTATGGCATTATTATCAATAGGAAGTGGACAAAACTTATCAAAAAAATGATTAATATTTTTTTGAGTAGTCATATTATCATCAATCGTAATTCTAACATTACCATAAGGATAATAATAAGCTAAACGTCGATAAGTAATTATGACTTTAGGTCTTAAAATCATTGTTTTCATTTTAGTATAAAATTCTATACCAAAATTACCTTTATCTAATAGAAAATCAATATCATTATTTAAAATTAAATTAACTTCATCTTCACTCAAACGCAATTTAAGTTTACTACCCAACCCATTAACTTTAGACTTTTTCTCCAAATTAATATAAGTAAGATCATCATTATAATAACGAATACGGTATTTAGCCCTTCTATTAACTCCATTAAGTTTATCCATATAAGCCTGATCATTTATATCATCAAAATAAAGCGAATGAACTATATAATAACCATTATCACTATATTTATCATATTTAAGAAGGGGATCTAAGACCCCCTTAATTATGCGAGCCTGCGCTGCATTAATTCGATACTTATATTCATGACGCTTATTAATCATAATCACTATTACCATCATCATAATTAGAACCATTGTCATAATTAGATGAATTATCATAATTAGAATAATTACTATAATTAGGAGCAGGTGCAGGAGCAGAATAATCAGTTACACCATCATTATTTGGTCCATAATCAGTATCATTATAATCGGTAACACCATCGTTATTTGGACCATAGTCAGTATCATTATAATCAGTTACGCCATCATTAATTGGACCATAATCAGTATCATTATAATCGGTTATCCCATCATTATTTGGACCATAGTCGGTATTACCATAATCCGTATAACCATCATTACCAACTCCATAATCACTAATATGATAATCGGTAATTCCATCATTTGCTGGACCATAATCCGTATCATCATTTTGGATACTATTAGAATTATGAGCACTTATTACTTTACCCGTAACCGCATCAATATCATATTCATATTCGATACCACCTTGAGAAAATTCTAGTTCATAGATTGCTAAACCATTGTCAAAATCAAAATCCTTTTCCACAAAAGCTATATCGTCACCACTAATATGAGCTTGAGCCAAAGCAATTTCCTTTGCTTTATCATAAGAAATATAATCATTGCTTACATAACGATCATCATAATCATCACGATCTACCGTTACCACATTTGTACCTTCATCCTTAGTTGATAGTACAGCATTTTCTAAATCATTTAAGAAATCACCATTAGGTATATAAGAATCAGCTTCAATCTTTATAACGATATTTTTCTTTTGACCATCAATATCTTCTACAAAATAACCTGCATCCTTAATAAGTACCACTAAATCTCTTAATACTTCATCACATTTTTTACCAATATAGTCAGGATAATTAGTAACTATACTTTGGCCATCTACATTTTTACCTTCAATACCAGTTACTAAAGAATTCTCATTATAACTAATAAGAATTTCGGGATTTACTGCCAAAAGAATTTGACCTTCTTTACTAGTAGTAACTACCTCCTTTTCACTTTGGCATCCACTTAGAAGAGTTGCACAAACAATCGCAACAGAAGCAAGTGTTAATAATCTCTTTTTCATCTTCATTCTCCTTTCATTAACTTTTTGCTTATGATTTAGATTACGTATTCTTTTTTTCAAAAATGGGGTATTATTTAAAAATTTTAATCATAATTACTATTATTTTCATAATTTGAAGCATCATAATTACTTGAATTATCATAATTTGAATTATTATTTTCAATAATTATTGGTTGTTCAACAATTGGCTCTTCAATAATAGGTACAATTGATTCTTCAACAACTATAGGTTCTTCAACTATTGGTAGATTTTCCTCAACCTCTTCTTCAATCAACGTTCCTTTTTTAACAATTTGTAAATCAATACTATCATCAATTTCTTGATCAATAGCTTGTCTTAACTCAGGGCCAAAGGCTTTCAAACCTTCATCATTATCAATTTCAATAATGATACTCATACCTTCTTTTAAAAATGATAATTCACTAGCCCTATTAATCAATTCTCTAGTAACTTGTACTTCATCTTTATTTTCATAATCATAGCCATCAATTAAGATGCTTCCATCATTATCAAGAGCGCTTAATTCAAAGACGGTACCATCTTCATCTACACTCATTACTACTTCTGGATTAATAGTTAAATAAATCTTAGAGAATAATATAGGAGTAATTGTTCTTTGGCTATTAATAAATAACATTAAAGCACAAGCTAAAGCCAAAGTACCCGCAAATATACTTACTGGCTTAAATAACATCTTTTTCTTTTTAACTTGTAATAATTCGGGATTTTCTATTCTTTGCCCAACTTCATAACCAAGATTAGCTCCATAGAAAAATTTGCCATTTTCATCCAAAAGGATGACATAACTAAATTTAGTCTCCATTACTAGATAAGTCATTTGCTCACCCCCTTGATCATTAAACTAAGGTGTTCACGAATGATTTCATAACCATTAGTATAAGCCACCAACATAGACACTAGATAACGACGGTGTCTTTCTATGGTCTTACTAGAAACATCAGTATTTTCTGATAATCTTTTAATTGGCAAACGTTTGGTTTCTAAAAGCTCATCTAATATAGATGATTCATTTTTAGCATATGCAATTACTTTAAGACATTTTTCATAAGTCTTTTTTTGTGAAGGGCAATTATCAACAACATCCTTAAGACTTACCCCAAATTCTCTTAATTTTAAGCTCAGCTCTTCAATTTCCTCTTTTGTCGCATTTAAGCGCATCATTTCCGCTTGAGGACGACGCCCATCATCAAGAATTTCATGCAAAGCATGACCTTTTTCATCAATAGTCTCATCCAAAGACATATGCTCAATTTGCCTTTTCTCTTTACGAACATAATCAATTAAACGACTCTTAATTATTAATGCTGCATATTTTAAAAAGGCCCCTTTAAGATAAGAATAAGAACGAATAGCCTCATGAAAAGCTAACATACCAATTGAAAGTTCTTCATCACGACCATAATGCAATTCCCTTTTTGCAAACTTTGCACATTCTAAACGAATAAAAGGCAAGTAGTCTCGAATTAATTCATCAGCTACATCAATATCATCTTTTGCTTTAAACACTCGTTCAAGTAAAATATGCACTTCGCCCATAGGATCACCATCAATTATAGATTACGTAATATTATTCTTATTTTAGGGGTTTTATATAATTATTTTACATTATTTAAAAATCCTATAAGTTAAATCTATGTTAATTCTATATTAAATTATTTATAGCATCGATTATTGGTTTTAACTGAGCAAAATCAACAAAACTAACTTTGCTATTATATGTCGCAATTATAGCCTTATCCTCTTCACTACGTTTTTCAGGATCAACTTTAAGAGCTTGTTTATAAACTAAAGACATTAGAAATCTATGTACTACACTCAGTTTTTGATAATCAATAGCTCCACGCAAATGAAAAATTAATGTATTTTCTAATATATTTGAAGGCACTTGTCTTTTAATGCCTTTATAAATATTATCAATATTCACTTTACTAGTATTATCGCTAATACCAACTGTAATAATTATTAATTTTGCTTGAACAGGCAAATATTTTAAAGTAGTATTTAAACCTTTTATACCACCCGCAAATAATCCACCAACATGAATAATTAAATTATGATTATTTAAATCTTTTACTTCTTTATAGTCTTTACAATCACAATTAATATTCTTAGCTAATTCTAAAGCATAATCTTTACTAGAGCCATATTGGCTACCATAAATAACAATCATATTCATCATTTCTACCTCTAGATGTATTATAAACAAACTATCAAGCAACTATTGTTAACAATGTGTAAAAAAGCTTCAAACACATATTTTTTAGTAAAACTTTGAAGAAATGTATGTTTTTATTAAAAATAACATTGAAGAAATGATTATTTTAAAAATATAGGATTTATAAAATAGTTTTAGTATTTGTATTTACTTCATTAAGCATCAAAAAAAGCAGATTATAATTAAACCTGCTTTTAAATTAATCTTCCCAAGATATAGCCGATACTGGGCATGAATCAATTGCCGCTTGTACATCACTTATATTTTCATCATCTACTATTTGATATACTTCTGCTTTACCATCCTCATTCATGCGAAAGACCTTATCGCACATTCCACAACAAAGTCCACAACCAATACAAAGATTTTGATCTATTTTTGCTTTTTTCATTAAATCACCTTTTATTATTAAAATACTACAACTAAAAGCATCTTAAATGCTTCTTGACCATATACTGCATGAGGATGTCCAGCAGGCATAACAATTGATTCTCCTTCATGAAGAATATATTCTTTCCCATCGATAGTAATTTTTCCAACACCATCTAAACAAGTTACAAATGCATCCCCACTAGATTCATGGGTACTAATTTCTTCACCTTTAGCAAAAGAAAATAAAGTAATACTTACAGCTTCATTTTGCGCTAATGTTTTACTAACAACTTGCCCTTCTTGATATGCAATTTGTTCTTTAAGGGTTAATACTTCAGCTTTAGTAATATTTTTCATTTTTTGATTCATAATTTCCTCCAAAATTAATTTCTATTCTATAATTCTACCATAAATTGAAATAGTAACTACTTGCCAAGGAATAAATTTTCCACTTGCTTGTAAGGCTTTTTTGCTTGCTAATTCTAAGCCCCCACAACATGGAACTTCCATTCTAACTATAGTTACACTTTTAATATCATTATTTTTAATAATTTGCGTTAATTTTTCACTATAATCAACACCATCTAGTTTAGGACAACCAATTAAAGTAATTTTACCTTTCATAAAATCTTCATGCATTCTAGCATAAGCATAGGCACTACAATCGGCGGCAATCAATAATTTTGCTTTATCAAAAAAGGATGCATTTATTGGTGCCAACTTTATTTGACATGGCCATTGCGCTAATTGTGATTCAGCTTTTGCCATAGTAGAACTAGCTAAGCCTGGACTTATACGAATTTGTTGAGCGCTAGTTCCTGGACAACCATGTGAACAAGCATTATTCTCCTTCTTTTTTTGCATTGCTTCTTGTACGGCTTTTTCATTATACGCTAAAGCTTCTCTTTCCACAAAAGAAATTGCTCCTGTAGGACAAGTAGGAAGACAATCCCCCAAGCCATCACAATAATCATCGCGCAAAAGTTTCGCTTTCCCATTTACCATTCCAATAGCACCTTCATGGCAAGCATCAACACATGCGCCACAACCATTGCATTTTTCTTGATCTATATTAATAATCTTTCTAATCATCACTTTCTCCTTGCTTGACATTTAGTATACTATAAGAATTAATAAAAATCTTTATATATGCTTAAAAAGGCTGTTGCCGATGTTTTTCATCTAGCTAACAGCCTTTTTAAATTCTATTTTTAAATATTATTATTCAGCAGTAGTTTCGCCAATTACTTCACCAAAGATTTGACCAGTAATAATACCCCAAGTTAAGTAAGAAACATTACATTCACCAGTAGCATTACCAATCACTTCACCTGCAGCATATAAACCTTCAATTGGATTACCTTCAGTATCTAATACTTGTAGATTTTCATTGATTTCTACACCACCTGTTGTTGTAGCAAAACGACCAGTGACACGTAAGATATGATATTCACCATCTAATGATAAAGTACCAACAACTTCACGTCCAAATTCGTCTTCACCATTTTCTGCATTAGTATTATAAGTTTCAATAGTTTGTCTTACAACTTCAGAATCTAGATTCATTTGCGCACAAGCTTCATCTAAAGTAGCTCCTTCAGCTAAGATTGGCATATCACGAACTTCAGTAGTCTTCCAACCTTCTAATTCTTCTTCGCTAAAGAATTCAGTATCTAAACCATTTTGCACAAAAGCTTCATATACAGCCTCATCCATTAACATAAATAAGCTTTCTGTCTCATGAGCAATCCAAGCATCACGCATTTCAGCTTCACCAGCAAGTTCATTTGCGATTCTTTCACCATCATCAGCAACTAAAATAGCAGGGATAGTTTCAAAACCTAAACGAGCTGCACTAGCATTTTTAGCCACACCTTCTTCAACTTCAAGATTAACTGGTTTCATTGCGATGCCACCCATATTAACTAATTTAGCACCAACAGCTTCAGCCATTTTTTGACCATCACCAGTCAAACCAGCAGGTCCATAATAAACAGTACCTTCAGCATGGTCTAACATTTCAGGATTATTTCCATAACCACCAGTAGCTAGTAATACATAATCAGCTTTGATTTCATAAGTAGTGTCATCACTACCTTGCGCAATCGCACCAACTACTTTACCATCTTCAATCATTAACTCTTTACCTTCAGTATCACATTGAACAGTAACACCCATTTCTAAAGCATTTTCATTTAATACTTCGATAAGTTTAGCGCCACTTCCATCAAAGATAAAGTTACGTTCAACACTAGCGCCTTCAAAAGCACTAGGTCCATCAACACCCATACCATAGTTATCCATCAACCAATCAAGGGCACGACCAGAATTGTCCGCAAACATTCTAGTTAACATTGGATTACTTTCACCTTGTGATAATACCATTAAATCATCATATAAGATATCTGCACTATCATTAGTAACGCCTGCATCAATTTGGGCTTTAGCACCAGCTGCCCAAACACCATGAGCCATTGCTGAAGCACCACCTATAAATGGCATCTTTTCAATGACCATAACATTTTCAATACCTTGTTCCTTAGCAGAAACGGCAGCTGTTAAACCAGCAGCACCAGAACCAATAATCAAAGCATCTGTTTCCATTTGAATTACTTCATCAGAAGTTTCTTTAGCTACTTCCTTATTCTTTAAAGCTTCTACATCAAGACCAGCTTCGCTACATGCTTGTTCAACTGCACTTAAAATCGCATTACTAGTCAATGTAGCACCTGATACTGTATCAGCAGCTAAACTTTGATTTTCTACAATCCAACCAGGAATTTCATCAATAGCTACTGTTCCTACTCCTTCTGTTTCTGAATGTTCTACAACATTAACTGCTTCAATAGTATCACCATTAACTGTTACTTCAACTTTAACCACACCATGATAACCTTCAGCACTACCAGTATATGTAGTAGAACCACTAGTACTTGCACTATCACTTTGACAAGCTGTTAATGAAGTAACCATCATTGCACATAATACTAAAGCAATTACTTTCGTGACATACTCTCACCACCTAAAGAGGTGGGGAGCTTCTCGTTCGATACAACTAACGTTGTAAGCATAAGCGAGCTACCCCCGTGTGTCCCACGGTTGTTTACTATATATCATGCAAATTTAATTCGCATGCCTTCGTTTT